>NZ_KV799902.1:0-82804 GCF_001810105.1 Neisseria sp. HMSC068C04 | reverse complement strand
ATCCAGTGTCTTAACCGCTTGACGACTCCCCAACTTACTAAATCATATGAAACAGCGGATGGATATCTAATCCTTCCACACAATACGCTTCATATGATTGAGAAACCTGTTGGTAAATTGTATTTGCTTCTTGATGAGATGCACTTGCTATAAATAAACAAGCTCCAGAACCGGTCATTAATGTATAACCATATTGGGATAACTCAATATAAGCCTTCCAAACTTCAGGATATTCCTGAAACACAACCGCCTGCATATCATTTTGAAACGGTTGTAACGATTGGAAAGTCGGCATTATGCTGGGTTTGGAATCCCGTGTCAAGCCCTCATGTGCAAAAATTTTAGCTGTTGCCACATGAACAGGGGGCTTAACGATAACATACCATTGTTTAGGGACATCTATTTCAGCCAACTTGTCACCTACGCCTTTGGCAAAAGCACTTCTTCCAAAAATAAAAAAAGGAACATCCGCACCAAGACTTACACCTAAATCAATCAGTTGCTGCCTGCTCAAGCCGCATTGCCACCATTGGTTTAAAACCATTAAAACTGTGGCCGCATCAGAGCTGCCACCGCCCAATCCGCCTCCGGTCGGAATCACTTTATCCAACCAAATTTCAATGCCGTGCGGCACACTTGCATATGGCAGCAATAATTTAGCTGCCCGATAAGTCAAGTCCTGTTCTGGCTCAAGTCCTTCGACCGGCGTATGCAGAATAATCTGCCCATCAGTACGCATTTTCAGATGAACGGTATCGTATAAGCCGATCAAACAGAAAATACTTTCCAAATTATGATAACCATCGCTCCTGCGGCCGGTAATCCTCAAATCTAAATTTAATTTAGCCGGCGCAGGAAAGGCTTGGATTTCCACTGAAACAGACATGGCATCCTCTATTTGCGTGCTGCGCATCGGGTTTGTCCATTCTTATCCAAAGAGTGATTTACTGTATCGAACACCAAGCGGATATTAAACTTGGCATTCTCAAGTTGAAGCGTTTTGGGCTGCCCTGAACTATTTAAAGTGCGCGATATTGTCCAATCAAACTGCTCCAGACGGCCGTCAGGCAGGATTTTGTATGGCGCATTGGCAATGCGTTTACCATCTGCCCAAATATGCAGATATTGAACCGGCAAAGCAAAACCTAAAAGCTGCCTGCTCAATTCTTCAGCCGTTTCTGCCTGATAAACCTTACCCTTACTGTCTACTGCCAATACGCCTTCGCTGTCTTGACACAGTTGGCCTACGGTATTGCCCAACGGTGTATTCACATCAATGGTTTGAACCGCGTTCTGATAAGTCCAGTCGAAATTGGCATAAGAGCCTTTGCCTTCCACTTTGACAGCCAATCGACCATCCGCACTAAAATCCTGCACCTGCTCTGCTGCTTGCCAACTGTTTTGCTGAGGTAAGTTTGGCTGCGCACAGGCAGCCAAAAGCAATAAGGCTGTAACCGATGATAATTGTTTTAAATTCATGGATATTCCTTCATAGGCCGTCTGAAATCAAATGCTTTTCAGACTGCCTTTTGGTTTTATTTATGTTTTTGAGTATGCGGTTTACTGGACGTTATACCGAATTTGGACATTGTCTCTTTTAATACTCGGAGATTGCTTCCGCGCTTCAAGCCGTCATTCCAGATTTCTTTGGCCTTGTCTTGGTCTCCAAGCGTCCATAGGACTTCGCCCAAATGCGCGGCGACTTCGGCTTCAGGTTCTTTTTCATAGGCATATTGGATATATGGAAGCGCCATTTGCGCATCGCCTTTAAGATAATAAGCCCAGCCTACACTGTCATTAATTGCTGCGCTTTCCGGATCCATTTGATAGGCCGTCTGAACCATTTTAAACGCTTCCTCCAAATTCTTGCCGTTGGACAGCAAGGTATAGCCCAAAGCATTCCAACCGTGCGGATTATCCGGATACAGCTCTACCACACGGCGCAAATCGGCAATCGCCTTGCCTGGTTGATTCAGCTTCTCATACACCATCGAACGCTGATACAGCACATTGGCAAGCAACTCCGGAGAAACTTGGGTTTTCAAGGATTTTTCGGTGGAATTTACCAAGCTGTTCAAAGCGTTCAACGATTCTTGAAGATTGGTATTTTTAGACAATACAAACAAAGCCGTATTCAGCAAATCACTAGCTTCAAAATAACGTCCTCTTTGCTCGGGCATTTTTTGTGCACGTTGCACCAAAGCCCAAGCCTCTTTATGGTTGCCCTGTTTGGCTTCGATAGAAGCGGTCAAAATGGTTTTATCAAACGTATAAGCCGTTGCCGTTACCTTATCCAGCCATTGTTTGGCTTTGGCAAAATCCTCGGCATCATTATAAGAAACCGCGCCAATCAACGCCGCACGGCTGCGCTGCTCCTCCGTACCGGCTTTATAAGCCTTTTCCAGATAGCTGTTTACCGCAGAAATATTTTCTGTCTTACTGGCTGACAATAAGGCAGCCTGAATATACAAATCAGGGTTTGGGTTTTCTTCCAACAAAGTCTGCAAACGTTTGAATGCCTTATCATTTTGACCTTGAGCAATCAAATTGGCGATGTCCAACTCCTGCCAAATCGGAGATAAGGTTTTGGTGTCTGTCTCTTTGAAGAAGCCGTCCAGAATATCAGGATGCCGTTGCGCCATCAGTCGCAACGTAACAAAAGTCGGTGGCAGAATTTCGTTGTCCAATTTGGCCAATCGCTGCAATGCCGCAATGGCGTGTTTCTTTTGACCGTCTTTTGCACTAAAAATTGCATCCGCAATCGCCGCTTCTGGAAAGTCTTTATAATTCAGTGCCGTTTTATGCACCTGTTTGACTGCATCGCTGGTCAGATTTGGCTGCTGGGCTGCGGTTTGTGCCAAAAGCAGGAACACGCGCTTTTGCTCGTCTTCACTACCGCCGGCAATCACCTTATCTAATCCGCTCAAATTCTTATCGGCTTTGCCCAGCAGCAAATTGCGCAACCAAGTCATACGCTTTTGTGCTTCACCAGGCTCCGGCTCGATTTCGCGCCATTTTTGGTAAATGGCTTCAGCCTGTTCAAAGGCATTTAAAGAAACCGCCATCTCCAAAGCGCGTTCGGCAACTTCGGGAGATTTGGTGCGATGCAACGTCAAAATATAAGTAAACAAAGCAGAAGCCGCATCGCCCTTTTGCAGGGCCAGTTCTGAATTTAACAAAGTGAAAACCTGCGAGGTGCGGTTTTGTATACCCAACAGACGTATCCGCTCCTGCTCGCGCTCTTCGGGAGAAAAATGGTCGGCACGGCTTTTCTTTTTAATAATCTTAGCCGATTCAAAAACTGTATTTGAATCGCCTGGCGCGGCAAAAGTTTGTGTAGTAAACAACATCATGACAGCCGCAGCTGCTACTCGAATACGGGATGGGGAAAACAACATAACTATCCTTTTTGAGAACCTGCCGACATTTTCAGACGGCCTAAGCACTTGCAAAACAGACGCAAAGCTTTATTTATCATTTAGGCATAACTGTAACACACGCACCCTATTTTGTTGACACGGTAACCGTAAACCTTGTGTAATCTTCATCTGCATAAAACCAATCAACATCAAAAATGAATACCGACCACCTTATCCACTTCCTAACTCAAGCTTCACGCTTCAGCAGCCGTATGCAAGCAGAGCGCAATCAATTAGTTACCGCCCAAACGGTCAAAGAAGCAGCCGTTTTGGTCGGCATTATCTTGCATGAAGGTGCGTGGCAAATCTTAATGACCAAAAGGGCCGAGACCTTAAGGCAGCACACCGGACAAATCGCCTTTGCCGGCGGCCGCAAAGATGCCCAAGACGACGGCCTAACGGCAACGGCGTTAAGAGAAGCTTATGAAGAAACCGCCATTCCGATTGCCGCATGGCAGACTTTTGCGCCGCTACCCTTTTATGACACGCCTTCCGGCTACCGTGTTACGCCTGTTCCGGCAGTTTGCGTCCAGCCCGTCAAGCCCAAAGCCAACCCCGACGAAGTAGTAGAAATTTTTTATCTGCCGTTGGACTTCGCCTTAAACCTGCAAAACTACACATTCCGCCAGCTTCATCACAACAATCAAACCCTCGCCCTCCCCGCCCTGCCTTTCCGACACTATGACATCTGGGGACTGACAGCAATCATCCTATATGGACTGGCAGAACGTTATCAGCAATATTGCCAAGCTTTTAAATAAGGCAAAGCCGTCTGAAACCAATATTCAGACGGCCTGATTTAATCCATTCTCTTTACGCGGCTTCTTCGAAATATTCGACACCTTCTCCGAACCATTTCATCTCATTGCGCAGGGCAACCACTTCGCCAATCACCATTAAAGCCGGACGCTCTGCTTCGGCAGCCAGCAAGCCCAAATCTTTCAGACGGCCTGTCCGCACTGTTTGATGCGGTAAAGTCCCATTGGAAATCACGGCGACAGGTGTAGAAGGCTGCCTGCCATAAGCCATCAGCTTTTCCGCAATCTCAGCCGCTTTAAGCGTGCCCATATAGATTACCAGCGTTTGACGGCTTAAAGCCAAAGTCTGCCAATCGGGCTGATTGCCCTCGTGTTTGCTGTGGCCGGTTACAAATAAAGCACTTTGGGCGCAATCGCGATGGGTTAACGGAATACCGGCATAAGCAGTGGTACCAAGCGCAGCAGTAATGCCCGGCACAATGCGGTAGGAAATCCCGGCCTGATGCAGGGTTTGCACTTCCTCCCCGCCGCGCCCGAACACAAAAGGATCGCCGCCTTTCAGCCTTACCACGCGTTCGCCTTTTTGAGCGTGTTCAACCAATAGACGGTTGGTTTCTTCTTGCTGAACATGGTGCGCACCGGCGCGTTTGCCCACGCTGATTTTCACCGCATCTTTGCGTACCATCGCCAAAATCTCATCCGACACCAAAGCATCGTAAAACACCGTATCCGCAGCCTGTATCGCCTGCAAAGCATGTATGGTCAGCAAGCCCGGATCGCCCGGCCCTGCGCCCACCAAAACCACTTCGCCGCCAAACGGCGTTTCCCGATTCAACTGCGTTATCAATTCACGCTCTGCCGCTTCGATATTGTTTTGAGCCGCAAAAATACTGAAACGGCTGTCGAACAACTTTTCCCAAAAATAACGACGGCGTTCGACATGATGAATAGTCTGTTTAACCTTTTCGCGCCATTTTCCGGCAATACGCGCCATCGTGCCCGTATGCAACGGAATCAATGTCTCAATAATCTGCCGCCATTTCCGCGCCAATACAGGCGCATTACCGCCACTGGATATGGCTATCTTCAACGACCCCCTATCCACCACGGCAGGCACGATAAACGAACACAAATCCGCCGTATCCACCGTATTGCACAATTTCGCCCGTCGCTCCGCCGCTTCAAAAATACGGCGGTTAAACCCATCATCATCCGTCGCCGCAATAACGAAATATACCTCGTCCAACATGGCTTCTTCAAACAAGCCGCCCAGCCAAACTATTTTCCCTTCGTCCGCCCATTGCTGAAATTGCGGATTCAAAGTTTTCGCAACAACGCGCACGCACGCTCCGGCAGACAACAGACTTTCCGCCTTGCGCTCGGCAACCTTGCCCGCACCTGCCAGTAAAACAGGACGGTTTCTCAAATCGGCAAACAAAGGATAATGGCTCATGGTCGTGCTCTTGCTTTATCAATGATTGTCCGCCGATATTAAAGGCCGTCTGAAAAAATAGGAAAGAATGGTTTCTGATTTTCTTATGGTGTTTGGTTATATACCTGCCATAACAAAATAAGTTATAGCGGCAAACACAAAACAGAAGCAGAAAATTTCAAAATAAACGATTGGAAGATAGTGTACCTATATAAAAATTCATTTTTTCACAAATAAATTGCGCCCTCTTCATTTTTCAGACGGCCTTTGCCTGCGTATAATATCGGTCTAATTTACAATTCAAACGAGCTTAGTCCAGCCATGACCGAATCCATCCGCCTGCCCGCTTCTACACTCAAGCCTTCCACCGTTGCCCTGCCCGGTTCCAAAAGCATCAGCAACCGCACGCTGCTCTTGGCCGCACTCTCCGACAACGTTTGCGAAATCCATTCTTTGCTCAAATCCGACGATACCGACCGGATGCTTGAAGCACTCGACAAACTCGGCGTACACATTGAATCTTTAGCTGAAGGCCGTCTGAAAGTTCACGGCACTGGCGGCCACTTTCCTAACCCAACCGCCGATTTGTTTTTAGGCAACGCCGGTACGGCATTCCGCCCCTTGACTGCCGCGCTTGCCGTTTTGGGTGGCGACTATCATCTGCATGGCGTGCCGCGTATGCACGAACGCCCCATCGGCGATTTAGTGGACGCGTTGCGCATTGCCGGCGCAGACGTACAATATTTGGGCAATGAAAACTATCCTCCGCTTCAGATCGGCAAACACCAAGACAACGGCAAGCGCGTTATTCCGATTAAAGGCAATGTATCCAGCCAATTCCTAACCGCCCTGCTGATGGCTTTACCCTTGACCGGACAAGCATTTGAAATCCACATGGTAGGCGAGTTGATTTCCAAACCTTATATCGATATCACGCTCAAACTGATGGCGCAGTTTGGTGTGGACATCATCAATGAAGACTACCGTGTATTTAAAATCCCGGCCGGTGCCAAATATCATGCGCCCGAACATTTATATGTAGAAGGCGATGCCTCCAGCGCGTCTTATTTCTTGGGCGCAGGCCTGATTGCGGGTACACCCATCCGCGTGACCGGCATCGGCGCACACAGCATCCAAGGCGATGTTGCCTTTGCGCGTGAATTAGAGAAAATCGGCGCAGATGTTATTTGGGGCGAAAATTTTGTTGAGATTTCCCGCCCTGCCGAGCGCAAGATTCAGGCTTTTGATTTGGATGCCAACCATATTCCAGACGCGGCCATGACCTTGGCCATTGTTGCACTGGCCACCAAACAGCCCTGCACCCTGCGTAATATCGGCTCATGGCGCGTCAAAGAAACCGACCGTATCGCCGCCATGGCAACCGAACTGCGCAAACTGGGTGCAGAAGTCGTTGAAGAAGCCGAAGCTATTCATATTACGCCTCCCGAAACACTTACTCCTGATGCCGTCATCGATACTTACGACGACCACCGCATGGCCATGTGTTTCTCGCTGGCTTCGCTTTTGGGCGTCCCCGTCATCATCAACGACCCAAAATGTACGCATAAAACTTTCCCCGGCTATTTCCAAGTTTTTGCATCATTGACCAACTGATTGATTATTCAACGTTTCAGACGGCCTGTTGCATACAAAAAACACAGGCCGTCTGAAAAATAAAAATAAAACTATACTTTTTCTTAATTTATGCGATAATAGCTAAATAAATTCTTAGCGATTCATATTTCCTTTCGGAGAGAAAACATGTCAGACGAAAAAAGCAAAGCCTTAGCCGCCGCCCTTGCCCAAATCGAAAAGAACTTCGGCAAAGGCTCCATCATGAAAATGGACGGCAGCCAACAGGAAGAAAACCTTGATGTTATTTCCACCGGCTCCCTCGGCGTGGACTTGGCACTCGGCGTCGGCGGTCTGCCCCGCGGCCGCGTGGTTGAAATTTTCGGCCCGGAATCCTCCGGTAAAACCACACTCTGTCTCGAAGCCATTGCCCAATGCCAAAAAAATGGCGGCATCTGCGCATTCATCGATGCCGAGCATGCTTTTGACCCGATTTACGCCCGCAAACTCGGCGTAAAAGTCGAAGAACTCTATCTCTCCCAACCGGATACCGGCGAACAGGCATTGGAAATCTGCGATACATTGGTACGCTCAGGCGGTATCGATATGGTCGTTGTCGACTCCGTAGCAGCACTTGTGCCTAAAGCCGAGATCGAAGGCGAAATGGGCGACAGCCACGTCGGCCTGCAAGCCCGCCTGATGAGCCAAGCCCTGCGCAAACTGACCGGCCACATCAAACGCACCAATACATTGGTTGTTTTCATTAACCAAATCCGTATGAAAATCGGCGTGATGTTCGGCAGCCCTGAAACCACGACCGGCGGTAACGCGCTCAAATTCTATGCCTCCGTCCGCCTCGACATCCGCCGTACCGGTCAGATTAAAAAAGGCGATGACGTTATTGGTAACGAAACCAAAGTCAAAGTCATCAAAAACAAAGTTGCACCTCCATTCCGTCAAGCCGAATTTGATATTCTTTACGGCGAAGGCATCAGCTGGGAAGGCGAATTGATCGACTTGGGCGTCAAACATGACATCGTTGAAAAATCCGGTGCATGGTACAGCTACAACGGCGCAAAAATCGGCCAAGGTAAAGACAATGTACGCGTTTGGCTGAAAGAAAATCCTGATATCGCCAACGAAATTGATGCCAAAATCCGTGCGGCAGTCGGTATCAATATGGATATTACAGAAGGCAAATTAGACGATACCGACGGCGAACGTCCTGAGGAATAAGTCTGTTTGAAATTAAAGGTTAAAAAAAGACCAAATAAAGGCCGTCTGAAATCCAACTATTACTCGGATTTCAGACGGCCTTTTATTCAATGCTGCTTAAAGACCTAATGCCTGAGCGTGAAACTCAATATGCGAATCGATAAAGCTGGCAATAAAGAAATAGTCATGCCCATAGCCCGGGCGTACTTTATATTGGATATTGAAACCTTTTTTGCGTGCTGAGCGGACAAACGCTTCCGGTTGCAGGACTTCAGGATACAAAGCATCTTCACTGCCGACATCAATCAAAACAGGCAATTTATGCGAGGCCGTCTGAAGCAGCTCGGTACTATCATAGCGTTTCCATGTTTCCACGTTTTGCCCCAAATAAGCTGAAAATGCCTGCCTGCCACCTTCCGTATCAATAGGATGACATAAGGGCGCAAAAGCGGAAACCGCAGCATATCGGCCGGGATGCTTCAAAGCCAACTGCAGCGCGCCATGCCCGCCCATGCTGAAACCTGCAATGCTGCGCTCTTTCGTTACCGGGAAATTATGCTCGATCAAATCAGGCAATTCTTGGCTGATATAGTTTTCCATTTGATAATGCTGAGCCCAAGGTGCTTCAGTTGCGTTAACATAAAATCCGGCACCCTGTCCAAGATAATGTTCCTCACTGTCGGCAACGTGCTGACCGCGTGGCGAGGTATCCGGAAAAACCACAATAATATTCCATTGCGCCGCAAAACGCTGGATTCCGCTTTGCCGAACCAATTCAAAACCATCACTATTTAAGCCGGAAAGAAAATATAAAACAGGCGCAGGATAGCCTTTTAAGACTTGTGGCGGCAGATAGGCATCAAATACCATATCCGTCCGGCAGGTTTGAGAAAAATGATGGTAGCGTTCCTGATACCCGTTAAACATCTTTCTACGTTCCAGCAAATGCAATTCTGAATTTTTCATTTTATTCCTTGTAAGGAAACAGCAATAAGCAGAATGTTAGCGCAAAACCTGTCCATCGTGTTGTTGCCCCATCTTTTTAAGGCAACCAAATCTGCTTTAAACAAGGCTTGCCAATCATGCGAAATCATTACGCCGACGGCATTTAAAATCTATACACAATCTCTGTGGATAAATCTGTTGATAAGCTTTGGGTAATCGTAAAATTTTCTTTAGGAACAAACCAAGTCTTAAATTGACTAAAATTTAATCAAATAAAACTCAATAAAATCAAATAGTTATATTTATAAGATTTTACTATAATCATACAGTGAAAATTTATAGGTAAAACAAGGTTATGCGGCTTTGTGCATAAATTAGGGTTGACATCCCTAAAAATCGCCCCGAATCAAAAGCTCTGTGAAACAACGGCCGATTTCATCAGATGCCATTCAAAAGACGCGCGGCCACACATTTTGCGTTACAATACGCACTTATTTTTAAGAAAGAAAAATACGCCATGAAAGCCTCCCAGTTCTTCATTTCTACCCTTAAAGAAGCCCCTGCCGAAGCCGCACTTGCCAGCCACAAGCTGATGATTCGTGCCGGCTTGATCAAAGCTAACGCATCCGGTCTTTATACTTGGATGCCGATGGGTCTGCGCGTATTGCGCAAAGTTGAAAATATCGTGCGCGAAGAAATGGCCCGCGCGGGTAGCGTGGAGCTGCTGATGCCGGTGGTACAACCTGCCGAACTGTGGCAAGAATCCGGCCGCTGGGAGTTTTACGGTAAAGAACTGCTGCGCCTAAAAGACCGTCATGACCGCGATTTCTGCATGGGTCCGACTTGTGAAGAAGTGATTGCCGACATCGTACGCAAAGAAATCAATAGCTACAAACAACTGCCGAAAAACTTTTACCACATCCAAACCAAATTCCGTGATGAAGTGCGTCCGCGCTTTGGTGTGATGCGTGCGCGCGAGTTCGTCATGAAAGACGCTTATTCCTTCCATGCCGACTATGCCTCACTTCAGACGACCTATCAAGATATGTACGACGCTTACTGCCGTATCTTCACCCGTTTAGGTTTGGAATTCCGTCCTGTTGCTGCGGATACCGGCAGCATCGGCGGTACCGGCTCTCACGAATTCCAAGTATTGGCTGAAAGCGGCGAAGATGTTATTGCATATAGCGACACTTCCGATTACGCCGCCAATATCGAATTGGCACCGACTTTGCCGCTTAAAGGCGAACGCGCAGCTGCTCAGGCCGAGTTGAACAAAGTACATACGCCAAATGTCAAAACCATTGAGTCTTTGGTTGAATTCCTCAATATTCCAGTTGAACAAACCCTCAAATCCATCGTGGTTGAAGGCGAAAACGAAGGCGAACTCGTCCTGCTGCTGTTGCGCGGCGACCATGAGTTTAACGACATCAAGGCAGAAAAACTGACCGGCGTGAAATCGCCACTGACCATGGCAAGCCCTGCCGCAATTGTTGAACAGTTCGGCGCAAACGGCGGCTCTCTCGGTCCTGTCAACTTCAAAGGTAAAGTCTATGCCGATTTCGCCACCGAAAAAGGCGCAGACTGGGTTATCGGCGCGAACGAAGACGACTACCACTATACCGGCTTCAACTTCGGCCGCGATGCCGCCGAGCCTGAATTTGTCGATTTGCGTAATGTCATCGAAGGCGACATCAGCCCCGACGAACAAGGCCGTCTGAAACTGGCGCGCGGTATTGAAGTCGGCCACGTTTTCCAATTACGCGACAAATATACCCAAGCCATGAATGTCAGCTTCTTGGACAATAACGGCAAATCCCAAATCATGGAAATGGGCTGCTACGGTATCGGTATTACCCGCGTTGTTGCTGCTGCTATCGAGCAAAACAACGACGAAAAAGGCATTGTTTGGACCAAAGCAATGGCGCCGTTTGAAGTCGTTATCGTGCCGATGAACTACAAAAAATCTGAAACCGTACGCGAAGCCGCTGACAAAATCTATGCCGAGCTTTTGGCTGCCGGTGCGGATGTATTGTTGGATGACCGCGACGAACGTGCGGGCGTATTGCTGAATGACTCCGAGCTGTTGGGTATTCCTCACCGCATCGTAATCGGCGATCGCGCCTTAAAAGAAGGCAATGTCGAATATGCCGAGCGCCGTGACAATCAGGCTCAAGCCGTTGCAGTATCAGAAGTTGTCGCCAAGGTTTTGGCCGCATTGAACGCTTAAGTCTTTTTCAATCATGAAAAGGCCGTCTGAAACTGATTATTTCGTTTCAGACGGCCTTTTTTGTTTTAATAAATAATGTTTTTTCCGTAACTCTCTAATATTTCTTTGATTTTCAAAATGGTTTCTTTAGGCGGCGGATGTACGCCTTTTAATTTGTATTCGTCGCCGCACAAAGCCCATTTGTGTGCGCCCAATTCGTGATACGGCAAAAGCTCAACCATTTCGACATTCTCCATATCACCGATAAACTCGCCCAATAAATGCGCTGAACGCTCATCATCGGTGTAGCCTGGAACAACCACATAACGAATCCGTGTCGGCTGATTGCGTTCGGCAAGATAGCGCGCGAATTTCAGCGTTTTGGTATTTGGGATACCAACAAGCACTTTATGGATTTCAGGATCGATTTGTTTTAAGTCGAGCATGACCAAATTGGTATGATCGAGCAAATCATCCAAAATAGAGTCATAGTGCAAAGCATAGCCATTGCTGTCGAGACAGGTATGGATATCGTGTTCCCGACAGGCCGTAAACCAATCGCGTACAAACTCATATTGCAATAACGGCTCGCCGCCTGTTGCCGTTACGCCTCCGCCTGTCGCACGCAGATAATGACGATAGGTCATAACCTGCTTCATCACGGTTGCTACATCCAATTCCTGCGCCTGCTCGGTATGGAGATCCCATGTGTCGCGATTATGGCAATACAGGCAGCGCATCAGGCAACCTTGCAAAAAGAGCACGTAGCGCAAGCCCGGACCATCGACAGCACCGCAAGATTCAATCGAATGAATAATGCCTTTGCCGTTATAGTGACGGTGGCCAAGGTCTTTCAGTTCCGGCTCGGGGGTAATGGCAAAAGTCGTGGACATAGTGTTCGGCTCAAAAATATTTTTGCTTATATGGATTGTACGATAATAAAGGCCGTCTGAACATTTCAGACGGCCTTGGAGCTTTGTTTCAAAACAAACCAAATGCAAATTTAGCTTCTGGTTTGTTTCCCCACTCGGATTACATGGTTTCTGTAAACGTACGGGTAATCACGTCAAGCTGTTGTTCGCGGGTCAGCGAGTTAAAGCGAACCGCATAACCGGACACACGAATGGTCAACTGCGGATATTTCTCCGGATGGTGCATCGCATCTTCCAAAGTCTCGCGATTCAATACGTTGACGTTCAAGTGTTGACCGCCTTCCAAAATACCGTCTTCATGGTGGAAATAACCGTCCATCAAACCGGCAAGGTTGCGTTCGCGAGAATGCTCGTCTTTACCCAACGCGCCAGGAATAATGGAGAAGGTATAGGAAATACCGTCTTTGGCAAACTCAAATGGCAGTTTGGCTACGGAAGTCAATGAAGCGACTGCACCGTTAACGTCACGGCCGTGCATTGGGTTTGCACCCGGACCAAACGGAGCGCCTGCACGGCGGCCGTCTGGAGTATTACCGGTTTTCTTACCGTAAACAACGTTGGAAGTAATGGTCAGTACGGACTGAGTCGGAGTGGCGTTGCGGTAAGTTTTGTGGGTTGCCACTTTTTTCATGAAGCGTTCAACCAAATCGCAGGCGATCTCGTCAACGCGGTCGTCGTTGTTACCAAATTGTGGGTATTCGCCTTCGATTTCAAAGTCAACAGCAATGCCGTTTTCGTCACGAATCGGTTTTACTTTGGCGTATTTAATGGCAGACAGCGAGTCGGCAGCCACAGACAGACCGGCAATACCGCAAGCCATCGTACGGATCACATCACGGTCATGCAATGCCATCAATGCAGCTTCGTAGCTGTATTTGTCGTGCATGTAGTGAATGATGTTCAACGCGGTAACGTATTGGGTTGCTAACCAATCCATGAATTTGTCCATGCGCGCAAAGACAGTGTCGTAGTCCAAGACTTCGTCCATAATCGGTTCGGTTTTCGGACCAACTTGTTCTTTAGATTTCTCGTCCACACCGCCGTTGATTGCGTACAGCAGGGTTTTTGCCAAGTTGGCACGGGCGCCGAAGAACTGCATTTGTTTGCCGACAATCATCGGGCTCACGCAGCAGGCAATAGCATAATCATCGCTATTGAAATCAGGACGCATCAAGTCGTCGTTTTCGTATTGGATAGACGAAGTGTCGATGGATACTTTGGCGCAGTACTCTTTAAAGCCTTGTGGCAGTTGTTCAGACCACAATACGGTGATGTTCGGCTCAGGAGACGGACCCATGTTGTACAGAGTGTGCAACACGCGGAAGTTGGTGCGTGTTACCAAGGTACGGCCGTCCAAGCCCATACCGCCGATAGATTCGGTTGCCCAAATCGGGTCGCCTGAGAAGAGTTGATCGTATTCCGGAGTACGCAGGAAACGGACCATACGCAGTTTCATCACTAAGTGGTCAATGAATTCTTGCGCTTGGGTTTCAGTAATCACACCATTTTTCAGGTCGCGTTCGATGTAGATATCCAAGAATGAAGATACACGGCCGAAGGACATTGCTGCACCGTTTTGAGATTTAACGGCAGCGAGGTAGGCAAAATAAGTCCATTGAATGGCTTCTTGTGCATTTTTTGCAGGGCCGGAAATATCGTAGCCGTAAGAAGCCGCCATTTCTTTCATTTGGCCCAATGCTTTGTATTGCTCATTGATTTCTTCGCGGCGACGGATCACTTCTTCCAAGTCCACACCATTTTCCAAATCGGCTTGCAGTGAATTGAACTGGTTAAGTTTGTCTTTCATCAAGAAGTCGATACCGTACAATGCAACACGACGATAGTCACCGATAATACGGCCACGGCCATAAGCATCCGGCAGACCGGTAATCACGCCTGATTTACGGCAACGGCGGATATCGGGAGTGTAAACGTCAAACACGCCTTGGTTATGGGTTTTGCGGTATTTGGTGAAGATTTCGCTGACTTCGGGGTTCAACTCGACGTTGTACACTTTGCACGCGTCTTGCACCATTTTCAAACCGCCAAACGGCATGATTGAGCGTTTCAGAGGCTCGTCTGTTTGCAGACCGACGATGGTTTCCAAATCTTTATTGATATAGCCCGGTGCATGGCTGGTAATGCCGGACACGACTTGCGCGTCGATTTTGTAGGGTTCGTGCGTGCGGTTTTCGACTTTGATGCCTTCCATCACTTCCGCCCACAGTTTGGTTGTGGCTTCGGTTGCAGGTGCCAAGAAAGAGGCATCACCTTCATAAGGCGTGTAGTTTTTCTGAATAAAATCGCGAACATCTACGTTGGTTTCCCAGTTGCCACCAGTAAAACCTTCCCAAGCGGCTGGACGTTGCTGAACATCATTTGACATATCAAGCTCCTAATTTTACTGAAAATATAGACCGTAAATTTTCTGAAAGGATAGCACTAATACCCTTCCATTTACAGGATTTTCCTTGAAATAAAATTACAGACTAACCTTTTCTTGACTTACATCAATGAGAATAATTGTTACTTGGCACTACATCTCTGTTTCCAAACACTCGCGTTAAAAAACGGCGTAAAATACAAAATTCAGCCCTAAAGACAGACATCCTTCAGGGCTGAATGTTTATTGCATTTATATAAAAGGCCGTCTGAAACATTCAGACGGCCTTTTATTCACTTAATCAATTAAGCAAACGGATGATGCAAAACGATGGTTTCTTCGCGGTCAGGACCGGTTGAAACAATGGCCACAGGCGCACCGCACACTTCTTCGATACGCTTCAGATAAGCTTTAGCGTTTTCAGGCAGCTTGTCGTACTCTTTCACGCCGAAAGTCGACTCGCTCCAACCCGGCATGGTTTCGTAAATCGGTTTGCAGGTTTCTACCGCATCAGAGCCGCAAGGCAGAATGTCGGTTTTGCTGCCATCAGGCAATTCATAACCTACACAGATATTGATGTTCTCAATACCGTCCATCACGTCCAGCTTGGTAATGCACATGCCGGAAATGCCGTTAACTTGAATAGAGCGTTTCAGAGCAGCTGCGTCAAACCAGCCACAACGACGCGCACGACCGGTTACAGAACCGAACTCATGGCCGCGCTCAGCCAAACCTGCGCCCACTTCGTCAAACAATTCAGTCGGGAATGGACCGGAACCCACGCGGGTGGTATAAGCTTTAACGATACCCAAAACGTAATCCAGCATTTGCGGACCTACGCCTGCACCGGCAGAAGCGGCACCTGCCAAGCAGTTGGAGGAAGTTACAAACGGATAAGTACCGTAGTCGATGTCCAGCAACGTACCTTGCGCGCCTTCAAACAACAGGCTTTCGCCTTTGCGGTTTTTCTCGTTCAAAACACGGGAAACATCGGTAATCATCGGCGTAATGCGCGGTGCAACTTTTTCAATGACCGCCATCACGTCTTCAACTTTTACCGGCTCGGCATTGTGCAGGTGTTGCAACTGAACGTTGTAATAAGCCAAAACAGCTTCCAGTTTTTCAACCAGTTTTTCAGGGTGCAACAAGTCCACCACGCGAATCGCGCGACGGGCAACTTTATCTTCATAGGCTGGGCCAATGCCGCGACCGGTTGTACCAATTTTGCTTTTACCGCGGGAAGCTTCGCGTGCTTGGTCAAGCGCAATGTGATAAGGCAGAATCAATGGGCAGGTCGGCGCAATTTTCAGACGGCCTTCAACGTTTTTCACACCGGCAGCGTTCAATTCATCGATTTCACCCAACAATGCTTCAGGAGAAACGACAACACCTGAGCCGATGAAGCAGTCCAAAGTCTCATGCAAAATGCCGCTTGGAATCAGGCGCAAAATGGTTTTTTTGCCACCAACGACCAAAGTATGGCCGGCATTGTGGCCGCCTTGGAAACGTACTACACCGCTGGTTTCTTCCGCCAGCCAGTCAACAATCTTACCTTTGCCTTCATCACCCCATTGGGCACCGATTACGACAACATTTTTAGCCATAGCCATCTAACCTTATTTCAGATACAAAATTTCAAAATAAAACTCAATCGTTCAAAGCGATTACTTTCCAAACGCCGTCTACCTGTTTCAGACGGCCTGTAACCTCTTCCGAACCGTTATAGCCGATACCGTAATCGATAACGACACATTGTCCTTGTTCGCGCAAAGCATCTACCGCTTCTTGAGCCGCAGGCACGTCTTTTACATCGACAGCCACCACGGATTCCCGTCCGATAGCAGGAAGGCGGCCGATAAAGCTGCGCAAATCAAAACTAAATCCGGCTGCAGGACGCGCACGTCCGAAGTATCCGCCCAATCCGTCATAACGGCCGCCGCGTGCCACGGCATCATGACGGTTTGAACCATAAGCCGCGTAAAGCAAACCAGTATGGTAATTGTCAACGCGCAATTCCGACAAATCGATATGCACTTTTTGATTTGGGAACGCGTCGCATACTGCCTGCAATTCATCCAAAGCCGCACTGACTGCGGACAATTCCGGTAATTTCTCTCTAGCCAAAGTCAGCACTTCACGACCGCCATACAGTCGGGGCAACAGTGAAAACGCTTTTGCCCACATACCATCGAGTTTCCACTCTTTGACCAACTGGCTGACGGCCTCAGCATCTTTGTCCTGCATCGATGAAAGCAGGGTTGCCGATTGCTGCTCATTCAAATGCGCGGCATTTGCCAAAGCACGGAATACGCCGATATGGCCCAATGAAAGTAAAACTTCACCCATATCGGCGATCTTCATACTTTTCAGCATCAAATCGATCAATTCAATATCCGCTTCAATGCCTTCCAAGCCGTACATTTCCGCACCCGCCTGCAAAGGCTCGCGCATATTGAGCAATCCGTCAGGCCGCGCATGAAGCACCGAACCGGCATAGCATAAACGGTTGATGCCTTGGTTGGCAGAAAGCAAGTGGGCATCAATACGCGCCACCTGCGGCGTAATATCCGCGCGGATACCGAGCTGACGGCCGCTGAGCTGATCGACGACCAAAATGGTTTTCAACGACAAACCGGCATCGATATGCGTCAATAAGGAATGGCTGTATTCCATCAATGGCGGTTGCACCAATTCATAACCATGCACGCGGAACAAAGCCAACAGCCGCTCACGGGCGCTTTCCAGTTGTCGGGCATTGGTCGGTAACACGTCGGCAACGTGTTCAGGAAGCTGCCAAGACTTCATGAGAATCTACCTCTGTTTTTTTGTAAACATAAAGGGCTGCTTAAATTTAAAACCAAACCAGCCTGACGACTGAAATTTTCCTGAATGCATCGACAGAACATCCGATGCGGCTTCAACAAAACTGATTTTAAATTTAAACAGCCCCTGAGTGACGGCTTCAAACCGTCGAGTTATTAAAATCAGACTTTACCATATTAAAACAAATTTTGCACCCTGTTTGCAGGAAACGTAAAAAAACATTAAAAACAAAGGCCGTCTGAAAACCAAATGCATAGATGCATCATTTTCAGACGGCCTTATTCATGCCTGAACAACCCGACGCTTAACGCCAGTAACGCCACCAAGGCATATCGTCAGATCGCCATTCGTGTTGCAAGAACGGGCTTTGCGGGAAGTTGGTTTCCAAAACGCGGCGCGTATCGGCGGCCAGTTGCGGCTTGTCCAGTTTTTTGTACGCCAATTCCATCATCGCCAAAGCTTCTTCGACATAACGGGTATTTTGGTAACGGCTGACGATTTTTTGCGCACGGTTGGCCGCTGCAACATAAGCGCCGCGTTTCATGTAATAACGCGCCACAGACATTTCGTTACCGCCCAAAGCGTCCACCAGCTTGGCCATGCGTTCGGTTGCATCGGCAGCGTATTTGCTGTTTGGATAACGTTGCACCAACTCGGCAAACGCCTGGTAAGCATCGCGGTTGGCTTTCGGGTCGCGGTCGGACCAGTCTTGGGAAGCCAGCTTGTTCAAGAAAGACTGGTCTTCGTTAAACAGAACCAGACCTTTCAAGTACAGCGCGTAGTCCATATTCGGATGTTGCGGATGATGGCGTTGGAAGCGCGCAATAGCAGCCAAGGCTTTTTCCGGCTCATCGTCTTTATAATAGGCATACGCCGTATCCAACTGGGACTGCTGAGCATAGCGACCGTTTGGAAAACGGGACTCTAAAATTTCGTATAACTTGACAGCTCGCGTATAATTGTTGCTGTTCAATTCGTCTTGCGCTTCGGCATAAAGCTTTTCCACACTCCAATCTTGAGTAATTTGGGCGTCTTTATCGATTGTGCCTTTATTTGCGCAGGCACTCAGTGCCAAACCTAAAGAAACTACTAAAAGAATTTTTTTCATGCAGAATACTTCCTTTGATAACGAAGCCGATTATAGCGATGATTTAGACTTTCCGTCATCCCCTGAAACAGAAAGTTGTGTTAATTTGACCGTTCCGCTCGAAATGGCGGGCGGAAGGCTGGATGCCGTATTGGCCAAACTCATGCCCGACTACTCGCGCAGCCGCCTGAGTTCGTGGATTAAAGAGGGTGCAGTCATTGTAAACGATAAGCCCGCGCAACCCAAAGATAAAATGATAGGCGGCGAATTGATTGCCGTTACGGTACGTCCGAGCGAAGAAAACCTCGCGTTCACGCCCGAGCCTATGGATTTGGACATTATTTATGAAGACGATACCGTCATCGTCATCAACAAACCGGCCGGACTGGTCGTCCATCCTGCCGCAGGCAACTGGAGCGGTACCCTGCTCAACGGCCTGTTGGCACACTGTCCCGAATTAAGCCAAGTGCCGCGTGCGGGCATCGTACACCGTTTGGACAAAGAAACCAGCGGCCTGATGGTGGTCGCCAAAACCTTGCCGGCGCAAAACTCACTGGTTCAACAGCTTCAAGAGCGCACAGTCAAACGCATTTACCGTGCAGTCGCCAACGGCATTGTTCCTTTCGACGGCAAAATCGAAACCCAAATCGGCCGCGATCCGCACAACCGCCTGAAAATGGCAGTCGTTAAATTCGGCGGCAAACCTGCCATTACCCACGTCAAAGTGTTGGAACGTTATCTGGCACACAGCTACATCGAATGCTCACTCGAAACCGGCCGCACACACCAAATCCGCGTCCATATGCGCGAAGCCAACCATCCGCTGGCCGCCGACCCTGTTTACGGCAATCTGCGCCACCCGTGCAGCGACGCAGTTAAAGAAGCCGTCAAAGCCCTCGGCGCGCGCCAAGCCCTGCATGCCTACCGCTTGAGCTTTGTACACCCGAAAACCGGCGAAACCGTTTCCTTTGAAGCGCCTATGCCTGACGATATGTACCACCTGCTTTCCGTCCTGCGTTTGGAAGCCGGTTTGGATTCGTCCCTAAGCAACGAGGAAGAATGGCAGGAGAAATTCGGCACGGACGATGACGACGATTGGAATGAAGAGGACTACGATGTCGAAGTCGTTTATGTAAGGGATTAAACCCATTTTTCAGACGGCCTAAAATATTATTTGAGGCCGTCTGAAATCAATCCGTTCCAATATTCAGCGATTAAAGATTTTATGAAAACCATCACAGATACCCTAAACCTCGCCCCGCAAGGCAAGAATTTTTTGACTGCCGACTGGCCTGCCCCTGCCAATGTTAAAACGCTTATTACCACGCGCAACGGCGGTGTCAGCGAAGGCGTGTACCGCAGCCTGAATGTCGGTTCGCACGTCGGCGACAATCTGCAAGCCGTGCTCCGCAACCGTGAAATCGTCCAGGAACAAGTCGGCCTGCCCGTTGCCTACCTCAATCAAATCCACAGCACCATTGTTGTGAACGCCGCCGAAGCGTTAGGCAATACGCCCGATGCCGATGCCTCGGTGGATACGACGGGCACGGTCGCCTGCGCTTCCATGACTGCCGACTGTCTGCCCGTCTTGTTTTGCGACAAAGCAGGGACGGTGGTTGCGGCAGCCCATGCGGGTTGGCGCGGTTTGGCCGGCGGCGTTTTGCAAAATACCATTGCGGCAATGAATGTCGAGCCGTTGGAAATCATGGCCTATCTCGCCCCTGCCATCGGCCCTGATGCGTTTGAGGTAGGGCAAGATGTATTTGATGCGTTTTGCACACCCATGCCGGAAGCTGTCGATGCGTTTGAAGACATCGGCGGCGGTAAATATCTTGCCGACATTTACGCTTTGGCGCGTATGATTCTGCATCGCGAAGGCGTGAACATGATTTATGGCGGCACCCATTGCACTGTCTTGGAACGCGATACTTTCTTCTCCTACCGCCGCGACGGACAAACCGGCCGCATGGTCAGCCTGATTTGGTTGGAAAAATAAGATTTTCGCCATCAAAGACAAGGCCGTCTGAAATACTTTCCGTTTGCGGTTTCAGACGGCCTAAACATTATTCGTTATAATCCGACGATACCGTAACCGGTTTCAACGAAGGAATATCCAATGAAAAAAATCCTATTGCCTGCACTCGCCCTATTGCTTGCTTCTTGCGGTTTCCACCTGAAAGGCACAGGCGTGACTTCTCAGCCGCTGCCTTATCAGAACTGGCATGTAGAAGGCGGAGCCATCATGCAAAAAGCGCTGGAAAATGCCTTACGCCGTGCCGACGGTCATCCGGTTAGCGAAGCCGAATCACAAATCACCCTGCGCGTTGTCGACTTCCAAAAACGCCGCGATATCTACACCATCACCCGCGCCGCCGCAATCAACGAATACCTGCTGGCCATGACCGTCAAAGTCCAAGCCTTCCGCAACGGCGAGCCGGTTGGCGAACCGATGGAAGTTAAGGTTCACCGCACCATGGACTACGCCGACAGCGAAGTTTTGGGCAAACAGGAAGAGGAAGAAACCATTTGGTCTGAAATGCGCATCGACGCCGCAGATCAAATCGTCCGCCGCTTGACTTTCCTGAAAGCGCAATAATGGCTGCCGCGCCCATTGAGAGCCTGCGCCCCGATACGCCGCTCAAACCGTTGTACATTATTCACGGCGAAGAGGATTTGTTGCGCATCGAGGCTTTGGATACGCTGCGCGCAGCCGCAAAAAAACAAGGCTATCTCAACCGCGAAGTCTATACCGCCGAAAACAATTTTGACTGGAACGAACTGTTGCAGAGTGCCGGCAGCGCAGGTTTGTTTGCCGATTTGAAACTGCTGGAAATCCACATTCCCAACGGCAAACCCGGCAAAAACGGAGGCGATGCCCTGCAAACCTTCGCCGAACGCCTGCCCGAAGATACGGTTACGCTCATCCTACTGCCCAAGCTTGAAAAAGCGCAAATCCAGTCCAAATGGTTTTCCGCATTGGCAGGCAAAGGCATCGTCTTAGAAGCCAAAGCCGTTGCGCCACATGCTTTGCCGCAATGGATACAGGGCCGTCTGAAACAGCAGGGTTTAGATATCGAACCTGAAGCACTCGCCCTTTTTGCCGAGCGCGTCGAAGGCAATCTTTTGGCCACCCGTCAGGAAATCGAAAAACTCGCCCTGCTCCATCCCCAAGGCCATTTGATCAATATTGACGATGCGGAAGCCGCGGTTGCCACCGTCGCCCGCTTCGACGTATTCCAACTGGCAGGCGCATGGATGAAAGGCGATGCCCTGCGCGTTTCCCGTTTGCTGGACGGTTTGGAAGAAGAAGGCGAAGAGCCGGTTTTGCTGTTGTGGGCGGTTGCCGAAGACATCCGCACCCTAATCCGCCTGACTGCCGCGCTCAAGCAAGGCCAAAACATCCAAAGCCTGCGCAACAGCCTGCGCTTATGGGGCGACAAACAGACCCTTGCGCCGATGGCGGCCAAACGCATTTCCATCAACCGCCTACTCGACGCGCTCAAAACCTGCGCCAAAATCGACCGCATCATCAAAGGCGCGGAAGAAGGCGATGCATGGACTGAATTCAAACAACTCATTACCTCGCTGGCCGCCTGAAACCGTTGCCACGCGTCAAGAAACTTGCACGCAATACGCCCCAAAAACAGAAAATACTGTAAAATAGCGTAAACTTAAATTCAGGCCGTCTGAACCTCGCATTTCAGACGGCCTCTTCCAGCAAAAAACAAGGAAACACCAACCATATGGATAATAAAACCAAACTTCGCATCGGCGGTCTGGCCCTGCTGACCACTGCCGTATTAAGCCTCATCATCGTTCTGATCGTCGATTCATGGCCGCTGGCCATCCTGTTGGCCGTCATCATCGTGGCCGCTGCCGCAGGCGGTTTCGTTTGGACTTCACGCCGTCAGCAACGCCAATTCCTCGAGCGCCTGAAAAAATTCGACATCGATCCGGAAAAAGGCCGTATCAACGAAGCCAACCTGCGCCGTATGTACCACAGCGGCGGCCAACATCAAAAAGACGCGATT
Source organism: Neisseria sp. HMSC068C04 (assembly GCF_001810105.1). Taxonomy (NCBI): domain Bacteria; kingdom Pseudomonadati; phylum Pseudomonadota; class Betaproteobacteria; order Neisseriales; family Neisseriaceae; genus Neisseria; species Neisseria sp. HMSC068C04. Next base: position 59,998 of record NZ_KV799902.1, on the reverse strand, counting down.
ACCTTGGTTTGCCTGTCACAAAAATGTTCCGTTGACGAAGCGCACGCCATCTTCAAAAAACGTCCGACCCGTCAGGAAATGAACCAAATGGCTGCCCAACAGGCACGCGGTCAAAAACGTCCACATCGCTAATCCCGACAGTAACAGGCCGTCTGAACATCCTATCCCGTTTCAGACGGCCTATTTTTATTTCCATCAAACCCATTTCCGTTTCCATCGCATTATGACCCGTCTTCCTACTGCCCCACTCAAACGCCGCCTCGCCGCACTGGTTTACGAACTTCTGCTGACCGGCGCCGTTACCAGCATTGCCGCCCTTGCTGCCGGTATTGTCGCTATCTTTCTCAATCCCGTTTCCACGCGCCTGTCCATGCTGGTAACCTGTCTGATTTTGTTCTACGCATGGTGGCTCTACTTTCGCGCCAACTGGCACAAAAAAGGCCAAACCCTCGCCATGCAGACATGGAAAATCGGTTTAGCCGATAAAAACGATACCCAGCCGCCCCTGCCGCAGCTGCGCCTGCGCTTTATTTGGGCAAGCATTTTTATTGTTTTCATTCCCCTGTTTGCCTATGCCGGATTGCGCCATCTGCTCAATATCCCGCCCAAAGGCGCATTCGGCGCCGCGCTCATTTGGCTCATCCTGCCATGGGGCTTCGCCCTGTTCCATCCCGACCGCCAGTTCCTCTACGACTTCTTGGCTGGAACAAGGCTGGTGGATTTGAATCAGAAGAAAACAAACGAATAAAATCCAAAAGCGGCTCAATCCGTAAATAAAATAAAGGCCGTCTGAAACTCAAGATAAGTTTCAGACGGCCTTTAATCATAACATCAAGCAATGATTATTCTTGCCAACGTTTGAACACCAGCGAAGTATTGACGCCCCCAAAAGCAAAGTTATTGCTGACCACATAATCGGTTTTAATCTCGCGTCCGCCCGTTTGGATGTAATCCACCTTGCCGCAACGCGGATCGATGTTTTCCAAATTGACGGTCGGCGCAAACCAGCCGTTGTTCATCATTTCGATGGTAAACCAGGCTTCCAATGCCCCGCACGCGCCGAGTGTATGGCCGAGATAGCTTTTTTGCGAACTCATCGGCACAAAACCAAATACTGCCTCAGTCGCCAATGTTTCGGCAATATCGCCTTTTTCGGTCGCCGTACCGTGGCCACTGACATAGCCGACTTTATCAGGCGTAATACCGGCGTCTTTCAGCGCAAGCTCCATACATTTTTGCATGGTCTCTTTTTGCGGTTGAGTAACGTGGCTGCCGTCGCTGTTGGCACCATAGCCGACAAGCTCGGCATAGATTTTCGCACCGCGCGCACGGGCGTGTTCCAATTCTTCCAATACAAAAATGCCTGCGCCTTCGCCGATGACCAATCCGTCTCGAGCGTTGTCGTAAGGGCGTGGCGTCAGCTCAGGTTCGCCGTTGCGGCGGCTGGCTGCATAAAGCGAGTCGAAAACATAAACTTCAGACGGACAAAACTCTTCGCCTCCGCCGGCCAACATCATATCAATCAGGCCGTATTTAATCGCTTCATAAGCATAACCAATGCCTTGGCTACCCGAAGAACACGCGCTCGAAGTCGGGATAATGCGGCCTTTCAAGCCGAAGAAAATGCCGATATTGGCGGCAGTCGTATGCGGCATCATGCGCACATAAGTATTGGCGTTGAAATTGCGCGATGTGCCGGTAATCAAAAGTTCACCCATATCGCCGATGTCTTTGGTACTGCCGACAGACGAACCGCACGCTACGCCCATACGGCCGTCGGTAATGCTTTCATCACCCAGCAAACCTGCATCCGTCAAGGCTTGTTCCGCCGCATCGACACACAAATGCGACACGCGCCCCATGCTTCTGAGCTGCTTGCGCGTCCAATGTTCGGGAGGAGAATAGCCTTCAATCGGCGCACCCAGTTGCGCCTCCAATTCAGGAAAGCGTTCGCTCCAGTCCATGTATTTGACTGCGTTTTTTTCGGCTTTAAAGGCCGTCTGAATACTTTGCCAATCACGGCCGAAAGCGGTAATACCGCCGATACCTGTTACAACGACTCTTCTGGTATTCAACACAAACCTCCGTTCACAGCAATCACTTGGCGCGTAATGTACGCCGCTTTTTCATCCATCAAAAAGCGCACCACATGCGCCACTTCCTCGGGCAATCCCATACGCGCGGCAGGGACGGCCTTTAAGATTTCTTCGACAGGTACGTTCTCATCGATAATATCGGTATCGATAAGGCCCGGCGCCACGCAGTTGACGGTAATTTTTCGTTTTGCCAACTCAACCGCCAAGGCTTTTGCCGCGCCGATCAAGCCCGCTTTGGACGCGCTGTAATTGACCTGACCGCGGTTGCCCGTCAAACCGGACACCGATGCCATGCACACAATCCGTCCGGCTTTTCGGCGGCGGATCATCGGCATGGTCAAAGGGTGCAACACATTATAAAAACCGTCCAAATTGGTACGCAGCACCAAGTCCCAATCATCATCTGTAAACGCAGGAAACGCATTGTCACGCGTCAGGCCGGCGTTCAACACCACGCCGTAATATGTGCCGTTTGCCTCAATGTCGGCAGTCAGAATTTCACGGCAGGTTTCGCGGTCGGACACATCAAACTGCAACACGCGCGCATTTCTACCCAATGCACGGATTTCTTCCGCGACAGCTTCCGCTTCATCGCGGCGGCTGCGGCAATGGACGACGATATCAAAGCCGTCCTGCGCCAAACCAAGCGCGACGGCTTTGCCGATACCGCGATTAGACCCTGTAATTAAAATAGTTTCACTCATACGTTTTCTCACTATATCGACAGGCCGTCTGAATCTTTGTCTTTTCAGACGGCCTTGTAAACGGTTTAAATGACTTGACCGTCTTTCGGACTGTACACATTTAAAGAAGCTTTTGCCAGCAAACCGTCCGACGGCAACAGATGCTTCACATCTTCCGGCGCATCCGTCCAGCGCAACTCGCAATCAAATACGCCCATGCCGCCCAAATCCTGAATGGACACATGCGCCCTGACTTCCAGCTCAGTACCGACAGGCACGGAATCAGCAAACAAATCCAGCTTGCGCGTTCCCAATAAAAAACCCAAACGGACAGGCTCTCCGGCCTTTAAAGCTTCAATGCCTGCAAACGCGCCTATGCCCTGCGCCATCAATTCCATATAAGCCATAGACGGCAACACACCGTCCTGCAGCAAAATATGCTTGTCGCCAACCGGCGCACGGCAAACCGTGTAGTCATCGCCAAATTCTTTCACACAGTCGATAAGCACCATATGTCCGCTGTGCGGAAGCAACGAAGCCACATCATAAATCGGGGCACTCGGTATTGAAGGCATAAAATGTCATCCGGGAATAAATTACGTTACAATATGCATTATAACAGAGCCTAGCTTTTACTAACCCATTTCATTACAATGTATGAAAATGTAAAACATTGAAAGACATCATGCCTCAAAACGTTTGCCGTTTCAGCTTCAATATCGCCGCATGGCAGGCCTCCTCCAGCAAAATCAGTACGCCGGAGCAATGGCAGGACTGGGCACAGGGAAAACTCGATACCGCCTCCCTGCCGGAGTGCAAACCAGCGCTCTCCTTTTTGCCGCCTATGCAACGCCGCCGCTTGGGAAAAGCGGCGCGCTTGGTTTGTGATGCCGCATGGAATCTGGCCGACCAATATCCTGAAAGCGTCCCGGTGTACGTTTCGCACGACGGCGAAAGCAACCGCAGCTTTGAATTATGGCAAGAGCTTCTGAACACGCATACCGTCTCGCCGACCTCATTCGGCCTGTCCGTTCACAACGCGACGATTGGGCAATGGTCGATGTTGCGCAAAGACATGAGCGAACATACCGCGTTGGCCGTTGCCGCCGATTCCTTTGAAACCGCGCTGACCGAGGCATTCGCGCTTTTACAAGACGGCGCGCCGTCTGTTTTAGTGATTGTCGCCGATGATCCGTTATCTGAAGACTATCCCGTCTTGGCTACCCGTGCGCCGTTTGCCTATGCATTGGCACTGGTCATTACTAAAGGCGAAGACTATACCTTAAGCTTGGAAACCACATCCGCAAGGCCGTCTGAAAATCCTAACGATACAACAGTCGAGCCCTATTGGAGCAGCTTGGAGTGGATACGCTTCCTGCTTTCAGACGGCCGGCAACACACGCAACACTATATCGGTAGAAACTGGCACTGGCAGAAAAACGCATGAAGACTTTAGACTATTTCCGTCGCTTTTTTGCCACACTCTTCGGCTTCATCCTCTTCGGCGTTGCGGGCGTATTGTTCAAAATCGCACTTTTACCCTACACGCTCAAGTCCACCAAAGGCGACATCAAACGCCAACTTGAAGCAAGGCGCATGATAGGCAAAGTTTGGCGTTTCTTTGTCGGCTACCTGCAATGGTCGGGCGTATTGAGTGTCCGCTTCAACGGCTTGGAAAAACTCGGCAGGCCCGGCCAGCTTATTCTTGCCAACCATCCCTCGCTTTTGGATGTCGTCTTGCTGATCAGCCATTATTCGGAGCCGAACGTACTGGTTAAAAAAGACCTGTTGCACAACCCAAGCATGAAAAGCCAGATTATCGCTTCAGGCTACATCCCCAACGACGAAAGCATGGAAATGCTGGAAGAAATAGATGCCGTGTTCAAAAGCGGGCAAAGTTTGCTGATTTTCCCCGAGGGCACGCGCACAGGTTGGGACGGACAGGTTAAAATGCACCGAGGCGCCGTATCGCTCGGTTTGCGCAGCGCATCAGTCATCACGCCCGTGTGCATCAAGATGACGCCGCCCAATTTTAAAAAGGGGCAGCCGTGGTACAAAATCCCGCCACAAAAAATTCATTATGAAATTACCGTCGGCGACGACATCCTGCCTGAAGAATGGCTGGCAGAAAAACCCCTGCCCATCGCCGCACGCCGTTTAAACGAATACCTGCAAGACTATTTTACAAGGAAAACCACATGAGCAATTTAGAAAACCAAATCAAACAATTAATCATCGACAGCTTGGGCTTGGAAGACATTACTGTTGCCGACATCGGCAGCGAAGATCCGCTTTTCGGTGACGACGGCCTGGGTCTGGATTCGGTTGATGCATTGGAACTTGGTTTGGCCGTACAAAAAACCTTCGGCTTCCAGCTCGACGGTGAAAACGACAACCTGCGCGAAAACTTCGCCAACGTCAAAACACTGGCCGAGTTCGTCAAGAGCCGCCAAGCATAAGGGAGAGACAAGATGACCGAACAAGAAGTACGCACCCTGCTGACCGATACACTGGTTAACCTGTTTGAAATCGAACCGGAACGCATCAAACCCGAAACCAACCTCTACGAAGATTTGGAAATCGACAGCATCGACGCCATCGACCTTATCGACCACATCAAACGCGAAACCGGCCGTAAACTGCAAGCCGAAGACTTCCGTAATGTGCGTACCGTAGAAGACGTGGTTCAAGCGGTTTTGAAAGTACAACAAGATTCCTGATTCCGCTTTGAATCTGCATATTTTCAGACGGCCTTGTCAATCCGCAAGGCCGTCTGAAAATCAATCACAACCATGAAAATATTAGGAAAACTCCTACTGACCCTCGCCAGCCTCGCCTATCCGCTCCTATGGTATTACGGCAGGGAAAACGGCGCATTTTTCTGGCTTGCTGCGGCCATGTGTGCGTTATGGCTGATACGCGCCGCCATACCGCAAACCACAGCCCAACGCATTACGGCAATTATCCTTTCCGCCTTTTTTGCGGCAGTACTGGTTTTCAGACGACCTGATTCGATGTATTGGTATCCCGTTGCCGTCAACGCGCTGATGCTTACCGTTTTCGGCGGCAGCCTGTTTGCCAAACAAACCGTTATTGAACGCCTCGCCCGACTGCAACATCCCGACCTGCCGCCCGAAGGTGTGCTGCATACTCGTCGTGTTACGCAAATCTGGTGCGCGTTCTTTATCTGCAACGGCGCAACCGCCGCCATTTTGGCAGGCTTGCAATATTACGATTGGTGGGCGGCTTATACAGGCATTGTGTCGTATGTGTTAATGGGAATCTTATTTGCCGGAGAGTGGATTTATCGGAAATTGGTTTTGAAGGTTTAAACCATTAAAAATATTTCACCAATTAGACGAATAACCATAATGAAAAAAATCATCCTACTTACCCTGATTTCCTTCACATTTACCGCATGTTCTTCAACGTCTAAAACGCCTTTATCCCCTGAAGAAAAGGCAGAAGCCGAATACAAGAAAAATTATACGGAAGTTGCCAGCCATACCATCAAAACGCGCTCGGGAAACCTGACCGTCATTGACCGAATACACAATAGTTATTCTGACGATACTACAACCAGCAGCATGAATTTGATGATTATTCGGAAATCCAATACGGTAAAAGCAGGGGCTGCACAAACAGCCGTATTTACAGCAACTTTTGCATTACTGATTCTTGCCCGCAACAGCAATCATATTGCATATGAAGGCCCTGACCTGCTGGGCAAACACAGTTTAAGCGGAAAGCCCATTAAACCAAATTTTGCGAATCCTGCTTTTGAACAATTCTCCCCAAAAGTTCGCGATTGGGCGGCAAAACGGTCATTTAAAGGCAATAGTGCCAATAAAAAACTATTTGTCCAACCGGGCCGTTTCTATTTGGTTTATGAAAAATTCAATAAACGAGACCGCTTCTTTCTGAACAATGAAGTCAGTCTATTTTTAGACGGGCAAAACGGCAAAACCGATCGGTTACTCCATTGCTTCAAAAGAAGTGAAAGCCATTCATTGGAAGAGTGGCAGGCAAATGATTACGAATTGGTACGCCAAACGACAAACAAACAATACGATGAATGCTTGGCCCAATTCAAAGAAGATACCAAGGCAAATACATCAAAATTATAAAACCTTAGAACCATCATGCACCTAACCCAAATCCTATCCCCCGACCTGCCCCAACACGACCTTATCGCCGCCCATCCGAATTGGACGCGTGCTGATTTCAACCGTGCGGTTTTCCACCTGTCAGGCCGTCTGAAACAGGCAGGCGTGCAAACAGCCGCGTTGTGGTTTGACGATGCCGCGCTGTTTGCTTGTGCCGTGTTGGCAGTGTGGCATTCTGGCGGAAAGGTGTTATTGTTGCCCAATTTGGCGCAAGACAATTTGGAGTGGGGCAAAACGGCAGAAGCGTTTTTAACGGATTCAACAGATAAAAAACTATTTTCAGACGGCCTGAACATCTGGCATTTGCCTGATATATTAGCTAAAACAGATTTGGAAGGGCTGAACACTTATCCTGAAAACCATCTAATTCCCGACCATGCCGAAGCATGGCTGAAAACATCAGGCTCCAGTGGCGAAGCGCAGATTATTGTGAAAACCGCCGCGCAAATGCAGGCAGAAACCCTGACTTTGGCAAATACGCTGCCATTTGGACAACATGGTGAAACCGTGATTGGCAGCGTGATTCCGCAACACCTTTACGGCTTCACGTTCCGCTTCGCACTCGCGCTGACAATGGGTTGGACTATGGAACGACAGCAGGCTGTTTATCCGGAAAACCTGCTTTCCAGCACGGCCGCACATGATAAAGTGGTTTGGATTGCCAGTCCGGCCGTACTCAACCGCTTAGGTGAAAACCGCAACTGGCAAAGTATCGGCCATAAAATTGCAGGCATTGTCTCGGCCGGTGGTGCATTGCCCGCAGCCACGGCGGATTTGCTGCAACAGGCTGCCGTCCGCCCGTTTGAAGTCTATGGCAGTACCGAAACCGGCGTGATTGCCTCACGTTGCGAACGCCAAGAATGGCAGCCGTTCGAAGGCGTGGAAATCGGACAAAACGAAGAAGGCGCACTGTGGGCTTCTTCGCCTTGGTCGCCCGAACGCCGTCAAACAGCCGATTTGATCGAGCCGCAAGATGACGGTTTTCTGTTACTCGGTCGCCAAGACCGCATTATTAAATTTGAGGACAAACGCGTCTCGCTGACCCAAATCGAACACGAACTTTTACAACACCCTTGGATTGCCGACGCCCACTGCGGCCGCCATCCGCAACATCAACGCATCGCCATATGGGTGGCATTGAACGCGGACGGTATCGCCGCCTTGCGTGAGAAAGGCCGTGCTGCGGTTGCCGATACGCTCAAACGCCATCTGGCCGCCACGCAGGACACCATCGCCCTGCCGCGCTACTGGCGTTTTACCGATGGCCTGCCGCGCAACGCCCAAGCCAAAATCGCCGCGGCGGATTTTCAGACGGCCTTTACCGTTGCCCAAACTTCGCCCGTTTGGTCGAAAACTTCATCTGACGATGAAACCAATACCGAAATTTTTATCGGGCGCGTGCCTTTGGATTTGGTTTATTTCGGCGGCCATTTTGCCACCTTCCCGCTGGTTCCCGGCGTGGTCGAGCTACAATGGGTGCGCAACCTGATCGCGCCCAAGCCATGGAGTAAACAGCGCGTCATCCGCATCGAAAATCTAAAATATCAGCAGTTTATCCGTCCTCACGATGAAGTGTCGGTAGAGCTGAAATACGATGAAGGTAAAAACAAACTGAGCTTTAAAATCAACAACGGAGAGCATCCGTGTGCATCAGGACGGATTGTGTTTGAGGCCGTCTGAATATACTTATTAACTTTTTAGTGGAAAACCAACAATATGCAACTCTTCCCTGCCCTAGAACAACGCTATTCCCACGAACACCAGTCCGCAGGCGAGGCTCAACGTCTGGCTCAAGAAATCGCTTTTGCACCGATTGTGTTCCAAGTTTCCCGCCTGATGGTGAAATTTGGCATTCTGGACTTGCTGAACGACCATCCAGACGGCCTCACTCAAGCCGAAATTGCTGAAAAAGCGAAAATCAGCAACTACGCGGCACAAGTCCTGCTGGAAGCTTCGCTGTCTATCGGCACTGTCTTGACTCGCGACAACCGCTATTTCATCAGCAAGGCCGGTTGGTTTGTCCTCAAAGACAAAATGGCCCGCGTCAACATGGATTTCACGCAGGAAATCTGCTACCAAGGCATGTTTGATTTGGAAAAAACCCTGCAAACCGGCAAGCCCGAAGGCCTGAAAGTATTCGGCAACTGGCCGACCATTTACGAAGGCTTGTCTTCATTGCCAAGCATCGCGCAGGAAAAATGGTTTGCATTCGACCATTATTATTCCGACAATTCCTTCGCCGAAGCACTGAATACCGTGTTCGCCAAACCGGTTAAAAAACTGCTCGATGTCGGTGGCAACACCGGCCGCTGGGCGGAACAATGCGTCAACCACAATGCCGAAGTCGAAGTAACCATCATGGATCTGCCGCAACAAATTGGCTTGATGCGCGAGGCGACCAAAGGCAAAAACGGTGCGGACCGTATCCACGCCCATCCGGCCAACCTGCTTGATCCTGAAATTCCGTTTCCAACCGGTTTTGACGCGATTTGGATGAGCCAATTCCTAGACTGTTTCACCGAAGAACAAGCCACCAGCATTCTTCAACGCGCCGCTGCGTCTATGAGCGAAAACACCAGCCTCTACATCATGGAACCTTTCTGGGACAGACAACGCTACGAAACCGCCGCCTACTGCCTGACCATGACCAGCCTGTATTTCACTGCCATGGCCAACGGCAACAGCAAAATCTTCCACTCTGAAGACCTGATCCGTTGCGTTGAAAAAGCCGGATTGAAAGTAGCGGAAATTTCAGACGGCATCGGTCGCGGCCACAGCATCTTGCGCTGCGTTAAGGCCGTCTGAACATCATCTTTTAAACCCTAAAAAGAAACCGACCCCGACAGCCATTTCGGCTATCGGGGTCGGTTTGTTTTAGGTATCAGCCTTAAAACATCAACCGCGCAACATCCATACTGTGCACACCAAAGCAATCGCCACCAACAAAGCGGCAAACAGTTGCCCCATTCCGGCCAATTTAGGCTGCTTGGCATCGATGGTTTTAAAGCCGTTAATCATCGGCGTAATCAAATCCTGTTTTTTCACAAAGCGATACAGCAAAACAGCCGCGATATGTACGCCTGCTAAAACAGCTAAGACATTAAAGAAATTGACATGGATTTTTCGCGCCAGCGTACCGGCGTGTTCGCTGACCAAATGATTCAAAAAGCCGGAATTGGTAAACGTATTTTCATCAGCGGCAAATAAGCCTGTGGCCGTCTGAAAAACCAAGGTGGCCAATAAAGCGATGACCATCAGCGCGCCCAAAGGATTATGGCCGACCAATTCGTCTTCAGACATCTGACCTTGCGTATAGCGGCGGATTTCGGAAAACGGGCGCACAAATCGGCTGAATTTTGTCGTATCGCTACCCCAAATTCCCCAACACAAGCGGAAAACCACCAACGCCAGCATCAACAAGCCGCCACGCAAGTGCCATACCAGCATATCGCCGCCTTGGGTTGCGCTGTACCACATAAAACCCATCAATAACACCAAGAGCCAATGGAACAGGCGCGTAGGAGCGTCCCAAACTTTTATTTTTTGCTTCATTACCTTTTACTTTCTGATTTAAAATTAAATTTCTTATCTTGGAAGGTTACGCCATGCAGCCCATCTATACGCTTCCCGAATCGCTTCAAGCTTTTCAGACGGCCTTAGCATTTCCCGACGTATTCCGCCCACGCGCCCAAGAATCGCACAAAGGCACATACGGCACGCTTGCCATTATCGGCGGTGCAACAGGCATGAGCGGCGCGGTGGTTTTGGCAGCCACAGCCGCCATGTATCAAGGGTGCGGCAAGGTTTGGGCGGGCTTCAACCAAGCCACGCTGCCCTTTGCCATTATTCCGGAACGCCCTGAAATCATGCTTGCCACTGCGGCCCAGCTGATAGAACGCAACGATATCAGCGCACGCGTAATCGGCTGCGGCTTTGGTTTGGACGGATTATCAGAGCAGCTGCTGCCCCAAATCCTGTCTACACACCATAACCAGCCTTTATTGCTCGATGCAGATGCTTTGACACTGCTTGCCCGTTCTTCCAAATTAGCCGAATGCCTCAAATCGTACAAACATATCGTCCTGACACCTCATCCGGCCGAAGCTGCACGCTTACTCGGCACCGATACCCAATCAGTTCAAGCCGACAGGCAAAAAGCCGTAACCGAAATCAGCCGTAAATATGGCGCGACCGTCGTGTTGAAAGGCCATCATACATTGGTGGCCACGGCAGACGGCATAGTCTATACCAACACCAGCGGCAATGCCGGTTTGGCCACCGCAGGCAGTGGCGATGTCTTGAGCGGCATTATCGGCAGCCTGCTGGCACAAGGCATTCCAATATTCCAAGCCGCCTGCGCCGGCGTATGGCTGCATGGTGCGGCGGCCGATGTCATCAAACACAGCAGCCAAATCGAAACCGGCATGCTCGCCGGAGAAATCGCACCTGCCGCCCGATGGCTGCGCAATATTTTATCAAAAGAATAATGCCGTCTATATAGCAAATACAAATCACAGGCCGTCTGAAAATCAATTCTTATCTTCAGACGGCCTTATTTATTCTAATCCATTTTGCAAATTAAGGTTAAGGCGTGTATCCTTGGTTTCCTTTAAAAACAACTTCACAACATATCATCATGAATACCCTCAACAAAATCAGTAATTTTATCGGAAAGACCTTTTCCCTCTGGGCCGCGCTCTTTGCCGGCATCGCTTTTTTCGCTCCTGACACCTTCAAATGGGTCGGCCCTTACATTCCTTGGCTACTGGGCGTGATCATGTTCGGCATGGGCTTGACCCTCAAACCCTCCGACTTTGACATTTTGTTCAAACATCCCAAAGCCGTCATTATCGGCGTGATTGCCCAATTCGCCATCATGCCTGCGACTGCCTATCTGCTGGCGAAACTGTTGAACCTGCCTGCCGAAATCGCGGTCGGTGTGATTTTGGTCGGTTGCTGTCCGGGCGGTACGGCTTCCAATGTGATAACCTATTTGGCGCGCGGCAATGTGGCTTTGTCGGTTGCCGTTACTTCGGTTTCCACCCTGATTTCCCCATTGCTAACCCCTGCCATCTTCCTGATGCTTGCCGGTGAAATGCTGGAAATCCAAGCGGGCGGCATGTTGATGTCCATCGTCAAAATGGTTTTGCTCCCCATCGTTTTGGGCTTGATTGTCCATAAGGTTTTAGGCAACAAAACTGAAAAACTGACCGATGCGCTGCCGCTGGTTTCCGTTGCCGCCATCGTGCTGATTATCGGCGCGGTAGTCGGCGCCAGCAAAGGCAAGATTATTGAAAGCGGCCTGCTGATTTTCACGGTTGTCGTACTCCACAACGGTATCGGCTATCTGCTCGGCTTCTTTGCCGCCAAATGGACCGGCCTGCCTTATGATGCACAAAAAACGCTGGCCATCGAGGTCGGTATGCAAAACTCAGGCTTAGGCGCCGCCCTTGCTGCCGCACACTTTGCCGCCGCGCCGGTTGTTGCCGTTCCCAGCGCATTGTTCAGCGTGTGGCACAATATCTCCGGCTCGCTTTTGGCAACTTATTGGGCAGCCAAAGCCGATAAAAATAAAGAATCCTAAAACGTCTTTAATCATAAGGCCGTCTGAACAGGGATAAACGAAATCAACGATTTCTGCCTTACCTGTTCAGACGGCCTTTATTTTGAAATCAAGCAGGATTATTGTTTCACTGCTTCGATTTGGATATTGATGTTTACTTTTTTACTCATACCGGCGCTTACCAAATAATCCAAGCCCCATTTGGTACGGTCGATGGTGGTGCTGAAATCGCCGCCACACACTTCTGCTTTTGCCATCGGGCTTTGGTAGCAGTTGAATTTATCGGCTTTGAGTTTTACCGGCGCAGTTTTGCCGTTCATGGTCAGGTTGCCGTCAACGGAAAGCAGTTTTTTGCCGTTGAAATTGAATTTGGTGGATACAAAACGGATTTCAGGGTATTTGTCTGCATTGAAAATATCGGCAGATTTCAAGTGTTGGGTAAAGTGATCGGAACCGGTTTGCAGCTTGGACAAAGGCAATACGATATCGATGGAGCCTTGGCGTTTGGCACGGTCAAATTCCAAATTACCGGTCAAACCATAAATACCGCCGACGTTGGTGCTGGTGTTGAAATGATCGATGGCAAAGCGGGCATTGGCATGAAACTCGTCCACTTTATAAACAGCGGCAGACGCAGCAGAAGCCAACATGGCCGAACACAATGCAAACATGATTTTTTTCATCGTCTTATCCTTAGAAATGTGAGAAGTTCCCTATCATATCACTTTTTGATGCCAACATCTTTTGCAACTGAGAAAGACAGCGTTTCATCTTAGGAAAACTTCAGGCCGTCTGAAAGATTGAACAGCAAATTCAGGTGAAGCAAATACAGTTTAGTTTTATTACAAAATAGCGTGCTTCATCGCTCGTAATTGGTATAAAATACCGAGTTATTTCTACAACGGGCCGCCAACCAACCAGCCTATTTCAGACGGCCTCAGCATAAAACAAAGGAACAAAAATGCCTGAATACCGCTCCAAAACCTCTACCCACGGCCGCAATATGGCAGGCGCGCGCGCATTGTGGCGTGCGACCGGCGTAATGGAAACCGACTTCGGCAAACCGATTATCGCCATTGCCAACTCCTTCACCCAATTCGTCCCGGGCCATGTACACCTGCACAATATGGGTCAACTGGTTGCCCGCGAAATCGAAAAAGCCGGCGGCATTGCCAAAGAATTCAACACCATCGCCATTGACGACGGTATCGCCATGGGCCACAGCGGTATGCTCTACTCCCTGCCGAGCCGCGATTTGATTGCCGACTCCATCGAATACATGGTCAACGCCCACTGCGCCGACGCGCTGGTGTGCATTTCCAACTGCGACAAAATCACCCCCGGGATGCTGATTGCCGCCATGCGCCTGAACATCCCGACCATCTTCGTTTCCGGCGGCCCGATGGAAGCCGGTAAAGTTATCGGCGTGGCCAATATTCAACCCGAACGCCGTTTGGACTTAATTGATGCCATGATCGAATCGGCAGATGACAATATCACCGACAAACAAGTCGAAGAAGTCGAACAAAACGCCTGCCCGACTTGCGGCTCCTGCTCCGGCATGTTTACCGCCAACTCCATGAACTGTCTGACTGAAGCGCTCGGCCTTTCCCTGCCGGGCAACGGTTCATACTTGGCGACCCACGCAGGCCGCAAAGAATTGTTCCTCGAAGCAGGCCGCATGATTGTAGAAATCACCAAACGCTACTACGAGCAAGACGACGAAACCGTGTTGCCACGCAGCATTGCCACTAAAAAAGCGTTTGAAAACGCCATGACCATGGACATCGCCATGGGCGGCTCTACCAATACCATTTTGCACTTGCTCGCCGTTGCCAACGAAGCCGGTGTCGATTTCAAAATGGCCGACATCGACCGCCTGAGCCGCGTTGTGCCTTGCATCTGCAAAACCGCGCCAAATAATCACGACTACTACATGGAAGACGTGCACCGTGCCGGTGGCATCTTCGCCATTCTGAAAGAATTGGACAAAGCAGGCAAACTGCACACCGACGTGTACACCATTCACGCGCCGACCCTGAAAGACGCGATTGAAAAATGGGACGTGACCAACCCTGAAAACACCCATGCCATCGAGCGTTTTAAAGCCGCTCCTGGTGGCGTTCGCACTACTCAGGCATTCTCGCAAAACCGTATGTGGAAAACCCTCGACCTCGACCGCGAAAAAGGCTGTATCCGCGATGTCGAACATGCCTACTCGCAAGACGGCGGCTTGGCAGTATTGTTCGGCAATATCGCCGAGCGCGGTTGCGTAGTGAAAACCGCAGGCGTGGACGAGAGCATCCTCAAATTTACCGGCCGCGCCCGCGTGTTTGAAAGCCAAGAAGACGCAGTCGAAGGCATTTTGGGCAACCAAATCGTAGCCGGCGACATTGTCATTATCCGCTATGAAGGCCCTAAAGGCGGCCCGGGCATGCAAGAAATGCTGTACCCGACTTCTTACCTGAAATCCAAAGGTTTGGGCAAAGCCTGCGCCCTTTTAACTGACGGCCGCTTCTCCGGCGGTACTTCCGGCCTGTCCATCGGCCACGCTTCGCCTGAAGCGGCAGAAGGCGGCGCAATCGGTTTGGTACACGAAGGCGACACCATCGAAATCGATATTCCAAACCGCAGCATCCGCCTTGTCATTTCCGATGAAGAGCTTGCCGCACGCCGTGCCGAAATGGAAGCACGCGGCAGCAAAGCGTGGAAACCGGAAAACCGCGACCGCTACGTCTCCGCAGCCCTGCGTGCCTATGGCGCAATGGCAACTTCCGCCGACAAAGGCGCAGTACGCGACGTATCGCAAATCGAACGTTAATTAACCTGACTTTAAGGCCGTCTGAACGCTTTCAAGTGTTTCAGACGGCCTTCATTCAAACGGACAAATATGGACAAATTCATTTTAGCGATGATCGGCATGGCCATTGCCCTGTTGATTATTATTGGCGGCGGATTTATCGCTGTCGAATATTTCAAATCCCATCCTGAAGCATTCCAAGTCAAGCCGCTATCAAAATAATCATTTAACGGCATGAGTTTCAAGGGGAAAGAGCCGTAGCTCAAGGCCGTCTGAACGCAGTACATATAATGAAACACATTCTTTACTGGCTGGGTGGTTTTGCCGTCGCCCTCGGCATATTCCAATACTACGAAACCCATCGCTATTCCGAAGACCAGCTCATCTACGCCCAACCGCCGCAAAATCGTTCTGCCGTTGCCGATTTTGACGCCTTGGCGTATTTAAACTTCCTCCGCTCCTCAGCCAATCTGCCCGCACTGGCGCACTCAGACACACTCGAACGCGCCGCACGCAATCATGCCCGCTATCTGCTGCAAAACCCTGACGACGGCCATGACGAACATAATACGCGCAATCCCTTTTACACAGGCCCACGCCCATCCGACCGCACGCGCAAAGCCGGTTATGCCTATAAAGGCGTGCACGAAAACGTCAGCACCGGCCAACATTCGCCAAACGAAAAAACCAACGACCACCTACCTGCCCAACATCAGCTGGATAATCTAATGACGGCGATTTACCACCGTCTCTCCTTACTCGATCAAAATATCGACGAGGCAGGAGCAGCATTTGAATCGCAAGGCAAACAAATCGCGTTGAGCATCAATCAAGGCGACAGCAGATTCAACAACCTCTGCCAAAAAAACCGCCCCCTATCCGACCTCAGCCGCTCGTTTTATCAAGATGCCTGTCATGGCCATGCCATTGTTTATGCGGATGAAATTTCCAACCGCAATCTCCGGCCTTACATCACCTATCCGCAAGGCAGCTTCGCCTCGCCGGTTTTCCACGGCGAACGTCCCGACCCTATGCCGCATTATGAAATGACCGGCAATCCGGTCAGCATCGCGTTCTCAGAGCAATCGCCTCCGGTCAAAATGCGTTCGTTCAAACTGTATCAGGACACAAAAGAAATCAGAGACGTCAAAATCTTAGATAAAGATAATGACCCAAACCGCCTCCTGACCGAACACCAATTTGCGCTGTTTCCTTTACAGCCCTTGGAATACGACACCGACTACCGTGCCGTGTTCGAATACCGTCAAAACGGAAAAGACCGAACGGCCGAATGGACATTCAGCACGCAAAAACCCGATTATCCTTACTTCATCGTCAAAGGCGGCGAAACGCTGGCCATCGAATCCGGACAAAAATATTTTATCCATTGGAAGGATTTTTGGTGCTTGAAACAATGCGAACGCTACAACTACCGCATGAACCGCGACACCCAAATCGACATTATCGAGCGGCAGGCCGGCGGTATCATTATCCGTGTCAACGGAAGCAAAGGCAGCAGCATCCGCTTAATGCCCGAAGGCGAAGACAGGCGTGCCATTACACTTTATTTATGGAAATAAAGCCGTTTTCAGACGGCATGAAGCACCAAAAAGCTGATAAAATACCGCCTCACCACCCTACGGCAAGCTATCCAATATGACCAAACATCCGCAAACAGTAGCCAATACCCGCTATGCCTTTGCCAGCATTGCCGCCATGTTGGCCGCGTTTTTACTGTTCGTTGCCGTGATGTTGCTGCCTTTGGGACTGACGGCAGACACACAAGTGAGCCTGATACGGTTTTCACTCTACGCAATCGTGCTGTTTGCCGTACTTGGCGGTATTTTTTCTGTACGCGTTGCCTATTTGCGTAAAAAGAACGGAGCATGACATGACCCAAGCCGATAAAATTCCACAAGAAATCCGCCTCCAGCAAGAGCGACGCGTACTGACTTTGGTCTATGTTGACGGTGCCAAGAGCCTTCCTGCCGAATACCTGCGCGTGTACTCACCCAGCGCGGAAGTGCGCGGACACGGCCCCGGCCAAGATGTTTTGCAAACAGGCAAAGCCGAAGTCAGCATTACCGATTTGGACCCCGTCGGCCAATACGCATTGAAAATTACTTTTTCAGACGGCCATGACAGCGGCCTTTACGACTGGGACTATCTCTACCGACTGGCGCACAATCAAGACGCGCTTTGGCAAGACTATCTCGACCGCCTCAAAAAAGCCGGCGCATCCAGAACACCAAGTGCCGAAGATTTGAAACCCAAACGCACACATTCCTGCGGTAGTGGCGGCTGCGGCGGAAAGGCCGTCTGAAAAAGACGAGACCGTAACGTTGGACGACGGCAGGATCATTGACGGCAAAGCGTTCCTCTCCCCGCCCAAAAAAGGACGGGTAGTAGCCATCTTCGGCGATACCAAAGCCTGCCCGCAGGCAGTACGCGCCGCACAAAACGCAGACGTCTTGTTTCATGAAGCAACATTTGCAGCAGGCGATGAAGAGACAGCGGAACGAGTGTTCCATTCGACCGTGCCCGATGCCGCCAAGCCGGCTTTGCAAGCCAATGTGAAAAACTTTACCTGACCCACATCAGCACACGTTATACCGAAGAAGGGCAACGCCTGATGCTGGAGCGGCAGGCACAAACTATATTTCCCGCGTCGAAAGTGGTTGGCGATTTCGACGTATTCGATATCTGAATCCGTATTATTTTAAGAAGGCAGACACTATGAGCGACCACAAAACCCATTTCGGCTTCACGACTGTTGACGAAGACGAAAAAGCAGGCAAAGTTGCCGAAGTCTTCCACTCCGTGGCAAAAAACTACGACATTATGAATGACGTAATGTCCGGCGGTCTGCACCGTGTTTGGAAACATTTCACCATCAATACCGCCCGCCTGAAAAAAGGCGACAAAGTATTGGATATCGCCGGCGGTACAGGCGATTTGTCCCGAGGCTGGGCGAAACGTGTGGGCAAAGAAGGCGAAGTTTGGCTGACAGACATCAACTCCTCCATGCTGACCGTCGGTCGCGACCGCCTGCTCAACGAAGGCATGATTCTGCCCGTATCATTGGCAGACGCTGAAAAATTGCCGTTCCCCGACAACTATTTCAATCTGGTTTCCGTCGCATTCGGCCTGCGTAATATGACGCACAAAGATGCCGCGCTGAAAGAAATGTACCGCGTATTGAAACCGGGCGGCACCCTGCTGGTGTTGGAATTCTCCAAAGTATACAAACCTTTGGAAGGCGTGTACGACCTCTACTCTTTCAAACTGTTGCCGATTATGGGCAAACTGATTGCCAAAGATGCCGACAGCTACCAATACCTCGCCGAGTCTATCCGTATGCACCCCGACCAAGAAACCTTGAAACAAATGATGCTGGATGCAGGCTTTGACAGCGTGGATTACCACAACATGAGCGCAGGCATTGTTGCCCTGCATAAAGGCGTGAAATTCTAAGGCCGTCTGAAACAAACACAAAGGGCGTGATTGATAGACACGCCCTTTGTTTTTAAACCTTCCAAGCCAATCTGACACAAACCAAAGGCCGTCTGAACAGCCGTAAAACGAAATCAAGCATTTCGGTTACACCATTCAGACGGCCTTAATACGTCCAAATCAGCTTATGTCCCTGCTTTCACGCTTTGCCATTGACGGACCATAAATTTCAACGCCGCCGGTTGGATAGGCACCATGATAAAGCTGTTTTTCAAATCCTCATCGGTCGGGAAAATCGTATTGTCGTTTCTAAACTCTTCATCCATCAGCTCCTGAGCCGGTTTGCTGGACGGCGCATAAGTAACAAAATTGCCGTTTTTCGCCGCAACTTCAGGATCTAAGAAATCATTGATATACGCATGGGCATTGGCCACATGTTTGGCATCTTTCGGAATCACAAACGAATCCACCCAAATCCCCACGCCTTCTTTCGGCATCATCACACGGATTTTTTCCTTACCGCCTGCTTCTTCGGCACGACGTTTGGCAATGTTCAAATCGCCGCCAAAACCAATCGTTACGCAAGTATCGCCACGCGCCAAATCATCGATAAAACCGGACGAAGTAAAACGCTTGATGTACGGACGGTTTTTCTTCAAAACTTCCGTAGCCGCCTTAATATCCGCCGTTTCGCTGCTGTTTGGATTTTTACCCATATAGTTCAACACCATAGGATAAATCTCCGCCGCGCTATCCAAATAGCTGATGCCGCATTGTTTGAGTTTGGACGTGTATTCGGGGTTAAACACCAAATCCCATTGATTGTCCGGCAGCTGATCCGTGCCCAAAGCCTTTTTCACACGCTCGGTATTGATGGCGAAAGTATTGGTACCCCAATAAAATGGCACCGCATATTCATGCCCCGGATCGACGCCTTCCATCAGCTTCATCAACTGAGGATTCAAGTTTTTATAGTTGGGAATCAAGGATTTGTCGATTTTCTGATACGCACCTGCCTTAATCTGCCTACCGACAAACGCATTGGAAGGACCCACGATGTCGTAACCCGACTTGCCGGTCAATACCTTGCTCTCCAGCGTTTCATCGCTGTCATATACATCGTAAGTTACTGTGATACCATGTTTTTTCTCAAACGTGGCAACCGTCTCGGGATCGACATATTCCGACCAGTTGTAAATGCTCAATACCTTTTGATTATCGGTTTGAGCCGCCTTGTCGGCAGAAGTTTTGTCCGAGCCGCTGCAGCCGGCCAGTGCCAGCGCAGTCAGTACGATGAGGGGCAGATGTTTGGTCATTATCATTCCTTGCGTATCCGGTTGAAAATAGAGAGGCATTATAAAGCAGGCAAGCCCGAGCGGATAGGCTTCATTGTTAAAAGATATCGTCCCGCTTGAGGCCGTCTGAAAGACGGATTACTGCCAACTTAAAACCTTTCTGCCGATAGCTTGAAATATGGTTTTGCGGTAAGATAACGCCCATTCGTTTTTAATCGCAACGCGCCGTCCGGGCCGTCTGAAATCCTTGTAAAAAATTTATCGAGACATTATGAAAACCACCGAACTACGCCAAAAATTCCTGAAATTTTTTGAATCTAAAGGCCACACCATCGTCCGCTCCTCCTCGCTCGTGCCACACGACGACCCGACCCTGTTGTTTACCAACGCAGGCATGAACCAATTTAAAGACGTATTCCTCGGCTTTGACAAACGCCCATACAACCGCGCTACTACCGCGCAAAAATGCGTACGCGCAGGCGGCAAACACAACGACTTGGAAAACGTCGGCTACACCGCCCGCCATCACACTTTCTTTGAAATGATGGGCAACTTCTCCTTCGGCGACTACTTCAAACGCGACGCCATCCACTTCGCTTGGGAATTCCTGACTTCCCCGGAATGGTTGAACATCCCTAAAGACAAACTCTTAGCGACCGTTTACGCAGAAGACGACGAAGCCTACAACATCTGGCTGAACGAAATCGGCATGCCTGCCGAGCGCATCGTCCGCATCGGCGACAACAAAGGCGCAAAATACGCGTCCGACAACTTCTGGCAAATGGGCGATACCGGCCCTTGCGGCCCTTGCTCCGAAATTTTCTACGACCACGGCGAAGAAATCTGGGGCGGCATTCCGGGCAGCCCTGAAGAAGACGGCGACCGCTGGATCGAAATTTGGAACTGCGTATTTATGCAGTTCAACCGCGACGAACAAGGCAATATGAATCCGCTGCCTAAACCATCCGTCGATACCGGCATGGGCTTGGAGCGCATGGCCGCCGTCATGCAGCATGTTCACAGCAACTACGAAATCGACTTGTTCCAAGACCTGCTCAAAGCCGTTGCCCGCGAAACCGGCGCAGCTTTCAGCATGGAAGAACCCAGCCTGAAAGTCATCGCCGACCACATCCGATCCTGCTCCTTCCTGATTGCAGACGGTGTCTTGCCTTCCAACGAAGGCCGCGGCTACGTATTGCGCCGCATCATCCGCCGCGCCGTGCGCCACGGTTACAAACTAGGCCAGAAACAGGCGTTTTTCTACAAACTCGTGCCCGATTTGGTGAAAGAAATGGGCGCCGCGTATCCTGAGTTGAAAGAGAAACAGACACAGATTATGGAAGCCTTGCGCGCGGAAGAAAGCCGCTTCGGCGAAACGCTGGAAAAAGGCATGGGCTTGTTCAACCAAGTGCTCAACGGCATGAAATTCCTGAAACTGGAAAGCTTGTTGCCGCAAGACGGTGTAGGCAAACCTCTGACATTGAAAACCGCAGATGGTGTGGAATTTACCGCCGCTTCCCGTGTTGCTCCGAGCAAAAAGCAAATCGTTATCCGTCCTCGAGTTTCAGGCAGCCTGAACGAAGGCATGTATATCGATTTGCAGGCTGCTTTGGAAACCGCCCATATTCCCGACGCGAAAAAACCGTTTGCCGAAGCCTTGAATACCTACTTGATGGACAACATCGCCAACAGCAAACTCGTTATCGGCGGCGAACACATCTTCAAACTCTACGACACCTACGGTTTCCCCTACGACCTAACCGCCGACATGGCGCGCGAACTGGGCATCGAACTGGACGAAGCAGGCTTCGAGCGTGAGATGGAAGCCCAACGCGCACGCGCACGCGCCGCACAAAGCTTCAAAGCCAACGCTCAACTGCCTTACGAAGGTCAGGACACCGAGTTTAAAGGTTATAGCGAACGCCAAACCGAATCCAAAGTCCTCGCCCTCTACAAAAACGGCGAGCAAGTCAACGAATTGAACGAAGGCGACGAAGGTGCCGTCGTTATCGACTTTACCCCGTTCTATGCAGAATCCGGCGGCCAAGTCGGCGACGTCGGCTATATCTTCGCAGGCGAAAACCGCTTTGAAGTACGCGATACCCAAAAAATCAAAGCGGCCGTATTCGGCCAATTCGGCGTACAGACTTCAGGCCGTCTGAAAGTCGGCGACAGCGTTACCGCCAAAGTGGATGACGAAATCCGCAATGCCAATATGCGCAACCACAGTGCCACCCACTTGATGCACAAAGCCCTGCGCGATGTATTGGGCGAACACGTTGAACAAAAAGGCTCTTTGGTTACCGCTGAATCCACCCGTTTCGACATTTCCCATCCTCAAGCGGTAACTGCCGAAGAAATCGCCGAAGTAGAACGCCGCGTCAACGAAGCCATTTTGGCCAACGTTGCCGTCAACGCAGCCATTATGAGCATGGAAGACGCCCAAAAAACCGGCGCCATGATGCTCTTCGGCGAAAAATACGGCGACGAAGTGCGCGTGCTGCAAATGGGCGGTTTCTCTACCGAATTGTGCGGCGGTACACACGTTTCACGCACCGGCGACATCGGCCTCTTCAAAATCATCAGCGAGGGCGGTATTGCCGCAGGCGTACGCCGTATCGAAGCCATCACCGGCCTGAACGCACTCAAATGGGCGCAAGATCAAGAGCGTTTGGTTAAAGACATTATTGCCGAAACCAAAGCCCAAACCGAAAAAGACGTACTGGCGAAAATCCAAGCAGGCGCAGCACACGCCAAAGTATTGGAAAAAGAATTGGCACGCGCCAAAGCCGAAC
Organism: Neisseria sp. HMSC068C04; assembly: GCF_001810105.1. Lineage (NCBI taxonomy): Bacteria > Pseudomonadati > Pseudomonadota > Betaproteobacteria > Neisseriales > Neisseriaceae > Neisseria > Neisseria sp. HMSC068C04. Next base: position 37,147 of record NZ_KV799902.1, on the reverse strand, counting down.
TCGCCGTCCACGCAGGCGCCAAACTCTTGGACGATGCAAAAGACCTGGGCTCAGCCAAACTCGTTGCCGCACAAATCGAAGCCGATGCCGCAGCCCTGCGCGAAATCGTGACCGACTTAACCGGCAAATCCGACAACGCCGTAATTCTTTTGGCGGCAGTAAACGACGGCAAAGTCTCCCTGTGCGCCGGCGTATCTAAACCGTTGACTGGCAAAGTCAAAGCAGGCGATCTGGTTAAATTTGCAGCCGAACAAGTCGGCGGCAAAGGCGGCGGCCGTCCTGACTTGGCGCAGGCGGGCGGCACAGATGCCTCCCAAGTCGGTGCAATGCTGGATTCAGCAGAAGGCTGGGTTAGAGAAAAGCTGTAAATGATGATAGAATGGCCTGAAACGATATTTCAGGCCATTTTTATACAAAGGGAAAATATGGATAATGATAAAGAACAAATTAAAGCAAGGGCAGAAGAACGTGGGATTGAATGGCTGGTACATTTTACCCATATTAAAAATCTAGAGAGCATTTTAAAACATGGCATTATTCCTCGCCTACAAACAGAACAATTAAATGAATCTTCGAAGGGGGAATTTATTTTTCCCGACCGATATCGTACCGATGGGAAAAATGCTTCTTGCTTAAGCATTATGTTTCCCAATAATAAGATGTTATGGCACAAAAGGAAGGAGTACTCTGATGAATATTGGGTATTTCTATTATTACGCCCTGATATCTTATGGGAATGTGATTGTGCCTTTTATCCGACAAATGCCGCCTCTACAGGTTTACATTACCAACCTGTTGAAAAATTTAAAACCGCGTCTGCTTTTGAGACCATGTTTGCCGATACGGTGATTCGAGAGACGAGATTTGAAATAGAGAATATTTCTCGCCCAGTAGATTTAAAAGCTTATTTACCAACTGATGTTCAGGCTGAAGTTTTGGTTTTTAATAATATATCAACCAATTATATTTTTGAATGTTATTTTCATTGGAAACTTGGGGATGTTGCTTCAAAATTAAAGGATGATTATCCCGATTTTGCCTTCTTCCCCAATGAGGAATGGGTTAGAAAAAACATCAAACATATTTTTTATGGATTTAGGGAAAACGTCAATTGGAGATAATTATGGCAACAAGACCGATTTATATTCCTCAAACTGAAGGAAATTATTTAGTAAGGACTGATATGGTTGATTTTGAATGGTTTGCTGGTTTTTCCGTTTCTCAAAAGCAAAAATCCATCCATTCTCTCCACACTGCCGCATTGAAAAAAGATTCAAACCTAAACCCGATTTTGGAAATCTCCAGTAAGTCAAAAGAGTCTTTAGGCGTAGCTTTGAGTGCGTTCAACCTGATGGTTTTGACTGCAGCAGGTAAACCCCTTGCTAGCGTGGAATGCGTTTTTCAGAGCAGTAAAGTGTTTGAAGGCGATAAGCAGTTTTTGGATCTACTCAAAGTATCGTCCCGCGAAGCTAAAAAAGACCCTCGTTTAAAAGAGTCCGGAAAATTAATCGCCTTCCGCCCTAACGGAAAAAAAGATAAAGAATGGAACCTGAACCCGCTAACTGCCTATTACGACTGGGTATATGTAAATGCTTTAAAACAACATGAAGAATACCATGAAGATTTGCTTTCTTATGCCGCATTCAGCGATATTGAATTTAACCCTGAAAAATCCATTAACTGCCAAGCCTATTCGGTTGCTTTGTTCTGTGCTTTGCATAAACGCGGTATTTTGCGTGACGTATTGAAATCACAACAAGATTTCTTAACCATTTATCATGACTTTAAAGTTAATAATGCTGCGATGGACTTGATTTAAACCTATAGTAAGTCGTACCCACGCACGCGGTTTTCGTTGTTACCGAATGATTCCAAACTATGACGTAATCCAGTCGGCAGCAAACGCAGCTTGTGTCATGTACCAACAAAACACAATATCAAAGGCCGTCTGAAAAATAATTTTCAGACGGCCTTTCTTTTTTCATTTCAAGCTGATTAATGCTTAAATTTCAGCTTTTTGTTCAATCATCTAACATCAATCTTTCTCAACCGTAAAAAACAGCTCTTCCTGTTTCAAAGCATTACCGTCTGCATCGGTTAATGCTGCTGCTGCTGCGGAAAACTTGATAACGGCGAGGCTGAGGCTGCCTTGTTCAGCCAATGCTGTGTTGAGGATGACGCCTGCTTCTTCTTCGCCGACTTTGACGGCAATACCGGCGGCTTCCAAAGAATCACCGCTTAATACGGCCAGACCGCGTTTGACTTGGCCTCGGTATTGGGCGCGAGCGATGATTTCTTGGCCGGGGTAGCAGCCTTTACGGAAATGGACTGCGCCGATGATGTGTTGGTTGAGCATTTGGGCAACTGCCGCTTCTTTGGTTGCGGCGCAAATCCACGGATAGCCGCTACGGATTTCGTGCAGGTTCCACGCGTTTTCGGCTCCTGCTTGATATTCGGCTGCGTTTTCGGCTGCTGAAATTTTCAGACGGCCTGTGTGCGGCAAGGCAATTTCTACGGTGTTTTCTTGAATTTGAGCTGGGAAAGACAGTTTCGGTTCGGCAGCGGGATGAGGCTCTGCATTGTCTGCCAACTCGCCGCTGACTGCTAAATCAGGCATCAACTCGAAGACGACTTTTGCACGCAAGACAAACATTCTCAGGCGTTTGACGATGGCTTCGGTCAAATCTTGCGCCATAACCAACAGTAAATCTTCTCCGCGATTGACGACCAGCATATTCGCCAACACACGGCCTTTAGGCGTATTGTATGTGGCGTAACATGCCTGACCGGAAGCTAAATTATTAATATCGTTGGATAATTGGCCATGAAGAAATGAAGCTCTGTCTTCACCGCTGACGCGGACAACGCCGAAAAAAGGCAGGCGGGTTTGCATAATCAACTCCTTAAATGGTAGATGCTGAATTATCGCCCAAATTGCCGCTTATTATCAAATAAATAAATTCAGGCCGTCTGAATGTTTCAGACGGCCTGTTGTTTGGGTTCAAACAAGCAAAATTATTTGATGCTGACTTTGCGGATAATCACGGCTTCGGTTGGAACGTCTTGGTGGAAGCCGCGTGTCGCTGTTTTTACTTTGCTGATTTTACGGACGACGTCCATGCCGGAAGTAACTTTACCGAAAACAGCATAGCCGTAGCCTTGAGGGGTTTTGCTTTTGAAATTCAAAAAGTCATTGTCTGCTGTATTGATAAAGAACTGGCTGGTTGCTGAATTCGGATCGCCGGTGCGCGCCATGGCGATGGTGCCGACATTATTTTTCAAGCCGTTGTATGCTTCATTGGTGATGGCTTTATCGGTGGGTTTTTGAACCATATTCTCGGTAAATCCGCCGCCTTGAATCATAAAATTGTCGATAACGCGGTGGAAAATCGTGTTGTCGTAAAAACCTTTTTTGGCGTAATTGACAAAGTTTGCCACGGTTTTCGGCGCTTTGACTTCATCCAGCTCCAGTTGGATGTTGCCCATATTGGTTTCAATCACGGCATGGGTAACCGCTTGCGCTTGCACGGAAAGTGAGAGTGCGAGGGCGCACAGGGTCAATTTGATGGATTTTTTCATATGTCTTCTCGAATGATGTATTGTGAAAATGGAATATTAACCTTGTTTCGCGTGAAATCCATAAAAGACATGTAAGATTTTTCAAGCAAAAAACATAAGGCAATCAAATCAGGCCGTCTGAAAAGGGATAAAAACCAAATTCTTGTTTTTTATCATTCCCTTTCAGACGGCCTGCTATTACGGTCAAACCGAAATCAGATTAGAAATCCAATTCCGCTTTCAGCCAATAAGTGCGCGGCATACCGACGACGGCGAAGCTGCGGTCGTATTGGCCGCGCTGTACCTGCCAGTAGTTTTTGTTGAACAGGTTTTCTACCGAGCTGCTGACGGTCAAAGTATTTTTGCCGAGCTTGGTTTTGTAGCGCGCGCCTACGTCAACCAAGGTATAGGACGGGAAGGCGTATTTTTTTTGCGTGTCTTGGTAAGACTTGCCGAAATACGAAACATTACCGTTCAAGGTCAAGCCTTTAGCAAACGGGGTGTCCCATTCAACGCCTGCTTTGGCAATCACGCGTGGGTTGGCGACTTGTACGCCGCTGACCAGCATATCGCGTGAATTTGGATAGTCTTTCACGGTCGATTGCAGATACATCAGACCCAAAGTCGGACGCAAAGTATTGTTGAGCAAATTCGCGTAGGTGTTGAACTCGATACCGCGGCTACGTTCCATGCCTTGTTCGTCGCCTGCCGCAGCACCGGAACGGGCAAAAGCGGAATTGTTGCCATAGGTCAGCGTTGTTGTTGTTACCCCATTTATTGTCTTGGTGGTTGTCTGACCGCGCCAGTAGCCCGGACGTTTGATTTGGAACGCGTTTAACGTGGTCACGAAATTGCCCCAGTTTTTACGCACGCCCACTTCAAACTGACGGCTGACACGCGGTTTGGACATGGTGGTATGGTCGTCATCATCGGTTTTGATGTCGGCAGGCTCCAAGTCTTCCATGTAGTTGCCGTAAACGACCAAATCAGGTTGCGGCACCCACGCGGCCATCAACATAGGGCTGAAGCGTTTGGAATCCCCGCTTTTACCTTCTTTTTTATTGGTGTATTCAACCGCTTGGAAACGTCCGCCCAAAGTCAGACGGTATTTGTTGTCGGCAAAGCCCAGTGTGTCGGACAAGGCCAGGCTGTTGACTTTAATATTGGCATCCAGGTTTGCTGAGCCTTCCCAGTCTGTCGCGTAATTAGGAACAAAAGAAGCCAGTTGATTTTCAATATTGCCGTTTGCATCAACCTCAACGCGGCTTTTACCTGCAGCCGAACCACGGACAGTCGCACGCTGACGAATGATACGGTCAAAAGCCGTACTCCAGTTATGCGTTACCGGGCCGGTTTCAAATTCGCCACGTGCGGATAAATTCATACTCAAAGTACGGAAATATTGGTCAGTCAGGCGCGCCGTGCCGGTGTGGTATTGGTTGGCACTTGAGCAGGTTGCGGTTTGACTGCTTGCGCCTTTTTTACCGCATATGGTCGGAGAAATCAGCGTGCCGTAATAGCGCGCTTTGTTGTAGCCGATACCGCCGGTAATTTGGGCATTTTCAAACGCATCCCATTCAAAGGTCAGCATATTGGTTTGGCCGACGGTGTTTTGCCAGTTCCAACTTGGTAGCAAATTCACTTTACCATCAGGTGCATCAAACAATCGGCCGTTGGCGTTTTGAATATCCTGCATACGCGCACGACCGCCGTTGGTTTTACGTTTGGCGTAGATAGAGTCAAGCGCTACGCGCAATTTTTCGCCGCGGTAGTCAGCATTCAAAGCAAATTCTTTGTTGTCTTCGCTATAACCATCGCGTGGCGTATCGCCGTGGCGCAGTTTGCCGTTGGCGCGCACGCCGAATTCTTTGTTTTCGCCGAAGCGTTGACCCAAGTCGAACGTACCTTGGGCGCGGTTGTTGCTGAACCAGCCCAAACCGATTTTACGGTTGCCTTCGTCCGCGGCTTTTTTGGTTTCGATGTTGACGGAACCGGATACCGCGCCTTCAGGGTCCATGCCGTTTACGGCGGTGGACGCGCCTTTAATCAATTGCGCCGAGCCGACTTGCACGCTGGCCGTACCTTGTGTGCCATACATACCGGCCAAACCGTTGACGCTGAATTGGCGCGCATCAAGCTGATAACCGCGGAAATACAGGCCGGTCAGCGTGTTGCTTTCGCCGCCGAACTGCCAAACAGAAGCGTCTTTTTTCGCTACGGCATCCACCAAAGTACGCGCTTCGGTGTTGTTGAGGGCTTGTTCGTCGTAATTGACGACGGTAATCGGCGCGGTAAAGGCGTTGGCTTTACCCAATACGCCCAAGTTCACGCGGTCGCGCAAGTCGCCGTCGCTGGCGATGGAGTAAGAACGAGCGGCTTTGACGCGTTTGGCGTCGGCGCGGACATTGACTTCCTGCAACTGCTGTTGCACAGGGGTTTCGGGTGTCGCTTCATCGGCGGCATAAGAAAATGCGCTCATAATCAAAAGCGGCATCAGGGCTAATTTGCTGTTCATAAAATACCTTCTGGTTTGAAATATTAATAATTCTTATATCGAGTAAAAAATTACAAAGTAATTTGGTTTTGCGATTATATTTGATAAGATTTCCGCTTTCCACAAAAACAAATAAGAACCGTTTGTAAACACAAAAAATACAACAGTTCAGAAAACTATTATTACAGTTACCATAGTCAAATAAATTTGCCGTCCTTTCAGACGGCCTTTACATCCTTTCAGAGAACACTCCATGCAAAAATGGCAAATCGAGCTTTATTCCACGCCGTCTTGGCTATTGCAGACCTTATTGATGGTCGCTGCAGCCTCGACGGTCATTCTGTTTTTTGCACGCAACACACGCTTCGGGCGCGAGTTTGGCTATATCCTGCGCCTGTGCCTGACGCCGAAAAGCGCGGTCAAAGTCTTGCTGCTGATTACGGCAATGATTACGTTGCTGTTAACCGAAGTGCGGCTGAATGTGTTGAGCACCTTTATGTCCAAAGGGCTTTACGACTCGATGCAGGATTTGAACGCCTCCGCGTTTTGGATGTTTGCAGCGATGAACGCGGGCGTGGTGTTGGTGCGAGCGTTTAACAACGTCGTCAACGACTTCCTCGATCAAGGTTTGGCGATTAAATGGTCGGAGCGGCTCAATGAAGTTTTGACTTCGCGCTGGCTTGCCGACAAAAACTACTACCGCCTGCAAATGCGCCGCCATGCGCCGGACAACATCGACCAGCGTATCCAACAAGATGCGCAGGATTTCATCGCCTCGACCATAGAATTTGTGCGCGGCATGGTCAATTCGGTCGTTACCTCGCTGGAATTTGCCGTTGTTTTGTGGGGCTTGGCAGGCATCCTGACCGTGTTCGGCTTCGACATTCCGCGCGGCATTGTTTGGTTCGTCTTTATCTTTGTGATTTTGGCGACCTTTATCGCCATGTGGATAGGCAACCCGTTGATTCGTTACAACTATGAAAACGAAAAGCTCAACGGCGACTACCGTTATTCCCTCATCCGCGTGCGCGACCATGCCGAAAGCGTGGCGTTTTACAGCGGCGAAAAACACGAACACGACCAGCTTTCCGACCGTTTTAAAGCCATTATCCGCAACCGCTGGCGCATTGCGCGACAAAGCGTCTGCCTGAGCGGCTTTAACGATATGTTCACCAACGGTATCAAGCTTTTTCCCATTATTTTGCAAGCCCCGCGCCTGTTTGCCGGACAAATCAAAATCGGCGACATCCAGCAGACCGTCCAAGCCTTCGCACGACTGCAAAACGCGCTGTCTTTCTTCCGGATGTTCTACAACAAATTCACCGCCTACCGCGCCCGACTGGAGCGTCTGTACGGCTTTTTGCTGAGTACGGAAGAAAAACACACCGCACGACAACCCGACCTTACCGAAGTTTCAGACGGCCTGATCTTGGAAAACGTTGCCCTATACCGCCACAACGGCGAAGTTTTATTAGACGGTATCAATATCAACCTAAAAAGCGGCAATTCCCTGCTGATACGCGGCCCGAGCGGTTGCGGCAAAACTTCGTTGCTGCGCACGCTGGCAGGGCTTTGGCCTTTCGGCAGCAGCGGTAAAGTCAGCCATCCGCCGCATCAAGAGATTCTCTTCCTGCCGCAACGCCCGTACACAGCGCAAGGCAGCCTGCGCGACGCGATTTGTTATCCTGACATCGACAAACAGCATCCCGAGTTAGCCGAAGCCATGAACACCTGCCGCTTAGGTTATCTGGTTGATAAATTAGATAAAACCGATGACTGGCAGCACAAACTCTCCCCGGGCGAACTGCAACGTGTCGCCTTCGTCCGCGCCCTGCTCTCGCAGCCCAAAGTCATCCTGCTTGATGAAGCCACCGCCGCCTTGGACGAACCGACCGAAGCCATGCTCTACCGTGCCTTAAAGCAAAAACTGCCCGACAGCATCATCATCAGCATCGGCCACCGCAGCACGCTCAACGAGTTCCATGATTTATGCCTCGATGTCGGTCATGTACAATGCTGAATTAATGGCATATCAAAGGCCGTCTGAAACAGTGAAAAACGAAATCAAACGATTTTGTCCTCGCCGTTTCAGACGGCCTTTTCAAACGCCATGGCATGTTTATTTGCTATACTCTGCATTGTGTTAACGTCGTCTAAAAAATATTTATGAAAACCCTGGCCCTTATTCCACATTATAACCACCCGACCACCATCAGCCACGTTGCCCAAACCATGCGCGGCTTTGGTTTAAACGTTTTAATTGTGGACGACGGTTCACGCGAAGAATGCAAACCTGTATTGCAGGCTTTGGTTTCAGACGGCATTGATGTCCTTTACCACACTATCAACGGCGGCAAAGGCGCAGCGGTCAAAACCGGTTTGGAATACGCGCAAGAACACGGTTATACCCACGTCTTGCAGGTCGATGCAGACGGCCAACACTGCTTGAGCGACACTCCCAAACTCCTCGCCGCAGCAGAACAAAACCCCGAAGCCGTTGTTTGCGGCTGGCCGCAATACGGCGATGACGCGCCCAAAGCACGGCTTTACGGACGCAAAATTACCGATTTCTGGAATATGCTGCACACTTGGTCATGCGACATCAAAGACGGCATGTGCGGCTTCCGCCTCTATCCGCTTGCACCCGCGCTATCCGTTGTCCGCGAAGAAACTGTAGGCGACCGCATGGACTTCGACACAGAAATCCTTATCCGCCTCTACTGGCGCGACGTCAAACCGGTTTGGATTAAAACACCCGTCCAATACGCCGCCGACGGCGTGTCCCATTTCGATGCCTTTGCCGACAATGTCCGCATCAGCAAAATGCACACACGGTTGTTTTTCGGTATGTTGAAACACCGATTGGGTAAAGTTTTCGGAAAGGCCGTCTGAAACCATGACCGATAATAAACAAACCCATTGGGCGGCGCAGCCCGAACGCGGCAGCCGCCTGTTTCTCGCTCTGACCACATTGATGGTGCGCTATCTGCCGGCTTTTTTCATGAGGCCGTGCATTTGGTTTGTGGTGCTGTATTTTTATGCAACCGCGCCCAAACCGCGCCGTCATGTCTTACGCTATCAAACCCGTCTTCAGACGGCCTTTCCCCATACCGTCCTGCCGAAACACAGCGTATTCAAACAATTCATCGCATTTGGCGAAGCGGTTTGCGACCGTTTTGCTGTGTGGCAACGCAAAATCCGTTATGAAGATTTGGTGATTGAAGATCCGGACGATATCTATTCGCAAGTCAAGCGCAACGAACGCGGCCAGATTTTTGCCTGTTCGCACTTGGGCAATACCGAAGTTTGCCGTGCGCTGGTGTCGCACCATAAAAATTTCAGACTCAATGTATTGGTGCACAGCAAACACGCACAGGCATTTAACGAGGCATTGCAAAAAGCCGGTGCAGATCATATCCGTCTGATTCAAGTAACAGATTTGGACACCACCCTGATGATGGAATTGAACAGCCGTATCGAAAACGGCGAATGGATTGCCATCGCGGCCGACCGCGTGCCTGTACGCGGCGAGAAAACCGCCGACATTAATTTCTTAGGCCATACCGCCCCTATGCCGCAAGGCGCATGGCTGTTGGCTTCGCTTTTAAAAACGCAGGTAAACACGTTGTTTTGCGTCAAACAAAACGGCCGCTATCATTTGAAACTGCGCCGCTTTACCGATACTTCCAGCTGGAAACGCGGTAACCGCGAGGCTGCCGTCAAAGACGCGATGCAGGGTTTTGCCGACATTTTGGCGCAAGAATGTGCGCAAAATCCGCTACAATGGTTCAATTTTTATGATTTTTGGGGCGAAGACGCCGTCTGAAACCATCACACTTACTCTTTTAAACCATGAAAAAACACATCTACTGCCAACACAGCTTTGAAACCGAAGTTCCTTTTTTTGACGTAGATGCCATGCACATCGTGTGGCACGGCAACTATGTCAAATACCTTGAAACCGCACGTTGTGCTTTTCTGTCTTCCATCAGTTATGACTACAACGAAATGGGACGGCAAGGGTACAGCTGGCCGATTGTGCAGATGAACCTCAAATACATCCGCCCTGCCCGTTTCGGCCAAAAAATCCGCATTGATATGGACATCGTTGAAATCGAAAGCTGCCTGCGTATCGATTACACCATTTATGATGCCGAAACCAACGAAAAACTGACCCGTGCTTCGACTACCCAAGCCGCGGTTTCGCTTTCAGACGGCCTGATGCAGTTTCAAACACCGGACAGCTGGTTGGAAGCAGTAAAAAAACATCCGACATTTAAGGCCGTCTGAAAAATTTAGCGATTAAACAACATATTGCCTGCTTATCAGCATTACCCTTTATAATTTTAAGTTTCCATTTCAGACGGCCTTTATCCTCAATCCACATACAATTATGCTACTGAACCTCAACCGCTTTGCCTTTCCTGTTTTCTTAAAAGAAACCCGCCTGCTTACTGCCCTCGCCCTGCCTATGCTGTTGGCGCAAGTGGCGCAAGTGGGTATTGGTTTCGTCGATACGGTGATGGCCGGTGGCTCAGGTAAGGAAGATTTGGCCGCGGTGGCTTTGGGCAGCAGCGCGTTTTCCACGATTTACATTACCTTTATGGGCGTGATGGCGGCGTTAAACCCGATGATTGCCCAGCTGTACGGCGCAGGTAAAACCGAAGAAGTCGGCAAAACAGGAATGCAGGGCATTTGGTTTGGCTTGTGTTTGGGCGTATTCGGCATGCTGCTAATGTGGGCGATGATTATGCCTTTCCGTCATTGGCTGACATTGAACGATTATGTCGAAGACACGATGGCGCAATATATGTTCTTTACCAGCTTGGCAATGCCGGCCGCCATGATACACCGCGCCCTGCACGCTTATGCCTCCAGCTTGAACCGCCCACGCGTGATTATGTTGGTCAGCTTTGCGGCATTTGTGTTGAATGTGCCGCTGAACTATGTGTTTGTTTACGGCAAATTCGGTATGCCTGCTTTGGGCGGCGCAGGTTGCGGCGTGGCAACGGCGGCGGTATTTTGGTTCAGCGCATTGGCGTTGTGGCTTTATATCGCCAAAGAAAAATTCTTCCGTCCGTTTGGCTTGACGGCAAAAATCGGCAAACCCGATTGGGCGGCTTTCAAACAAATTTGGAAAATCGGTGCCCCCATCGGCTTGTCTTATTTTCTAGAAGCCAGCGCGTTTTCGTTTATCGTCTTTTTGGTGGCGCCATTCGGCGAGGATTATGTTGCCGCCCAACAAGTCGTCATCAGCCTGTCGGGCATCTTATATATGGTTCCACAAAGCGTCGGATCAGCAAGCACGGTGCGCGTAGGCTTTTCGCTCGGACGACGCGAGTTTTTGCGGGCGCGTTATATTTCAGGCGTTTCGCTGGTGTTGGGCTGGGTACTTGCCACCTGCACCGCGCTGCTCTTGGTCATCTTTCGCTTTCAGTTGGCCAGTATGTACACCAACGATGCGGCCGTATTAGGCATTGCCGCGACCGTTTTATTTTTCGCTTCCCTATTCCAACTGGCAGACGCCACCCAATGTATCGCTTCATATGCGCTGCGCGGCTATAAAGTGACCAAAATGCCGATGTTCATCCATGCCGTGGCTTTCTGGGGTTGCGGCCTGTTGCCCGGCTACCTGCTTGCCTATCATGTCGATATGAGTATTTACGGCTTCTGGACCGCGCTGACCGTTTCACTGACGATTGCTGCCATCGCATTGGTATGGTGCCTGGAGCTTTGCAGTAAAGAGATGGTCAAATCGCATAAGGCCGTCTGAAATTTCTTTCAGACGACCTCCATTGATATTTCATTTACGGCTTATTCACTCTTAAGGAAAAAAATGTTTTCAACTTCCATTATAGAAAAACTTGCTTACTATATTTATTGCTTGATTGACCCTAGAGATGGCAATATTTTCTATGTAGGTAAAGGCGTGGGCAATCGCGTTTTCCATCATGCCCTAGGTTCATTACAAGAAACAGAAACGCCAAGTGATAAAATTGCTTTGATTAGGGAAATACATAAAAGCGGAAACCAGCCCGTGTATTACATTCTGCGGCACAACATCCAAACAGACAAACAGGCTTTTGAATATGAAGCAATGGCAATAGACCTACTCTCCCTAGTCAAGCCGAGCCAGCAGCCGCTGACTAATATTCAAGGCGGCACGCATTCTTCTGAAGTAGGATTGATGAGCTTGTCGGAATTAAAACAAAAATATGATGCGCAAGAATTGAAAACTGATAAACCTATTGTTTTAATTACGATTAATAACGAATACGAGAAACTGAAAAAAGACATCAGATCAGGGAATATTCCTGAAGCCGATAGGCATAAGGAAATTTATGAGCGCACACGGAAATATTGGAAAATCGGAAGTAGGCGTGAAAAAGCAAAATATGCAGTTGCAGTCTATCGCGGCTGGACATTAGCAGTATATGAAATCGAAAGATGGATTTCTGCCGATGATATTATTCAAGGTCGCTGGATGTTTGAAGGCAAGCCGTTACCAGAAGGCTCCGTCATTTATGAAGAAATCGTGAATAAGCTGACCTATTCTTCCCAAGAAAATTATAAAGCGCCCCAAAACCCCATTACCTATCGTAATTGTTAAATAGTAAGTTTTCAGACGACCTGAATCCACAAAATCACAAATCATCATGCAACCCATCCAATACCAAACCGACCTTACCCCTTACAACACTTTCGGCCTGAAAGCCAAAGCCCAAGCCTTTATCGCGCTCAAACATGCCGACGAATTGCGCGACATCGTCCGGCTGCCCGAGTTCAACCGAGATACTGTTTTATGGCTCGGCGGCGGCAGCAATATCCTTTTGATGGAAGACTACGCCGGTCTGGTCGTGCATATGGAAAACAAGGGAATACACGAGATTGGGCGTTCAGACGGCCTGGTTTATATCGAAGCTCAGGCTGGGGAAATTTGGCATGATTTTGTTTTGCATACGGTTGAACTGGGTTTAAGCGGGCTGGAAAACCTCAGCCTGATTCCGGGCACGGTCGGCGCGTCTCCGGTACAAAATATCGGTGCATATGGTGTTGAAGCGAAAGATGTTATCCATAGCGTACGTTGCTTTGATTTGGATACCGAAACCTTTGTCGAGCTTTCCAATGCCGACTGTGACTTTGCCTATCGTGAAAGCCTGTTCAAACAGGAAGGCAAGGGACGTTATGTGATTGTTTCGGTTGTATTTGCGTTGAAAGAGCATTTTGTGCCGAACTTGGGCTATGGCGATTTGGCGACAGCGGTTGCCGAACTAAGCCAAGGCCGTGAGGCGACGGCCAAAGATGTTTCCGATGCAGTGTGTTCAATCCGCAACAGTAAACTGCCTAATCCTAACGTACTTGGTAATGTCGGAAGTTTCTTTAAAAACCCAGTTGTCAGCGCCGAAAAAGCTGCCGATTTGTTGCAGCAATACCCCAATATGCCACGCTATCCGCAGCCTGACGGTTCGGTCAAACTCGCGGCCGGCTGGCTGATTGACCAATGCCGTCTGAAAGGCCATCAGATCGGCGGTGCGGCAGTGCATGACAGACAGGCTTTGGTTTTGGTGAATAAAAACAAGGCATCCGCGCAAGATGTCCACCAGCTGGCACAATATGTTTGTAATACAGTATTTACTCAATTTCAGGTAGAATTGCACGCAGAACCCAACTGGCTGCCTACTTCATACAGCCTATAAAACAAAGGAGTGTATCCCATGCCGCGCATTGCCAAAGTCAACACTTACACACGAATCATCAATGCCAGCCTCGCCTTGTTCAACGAAGAAGGTGAGCGCAATATCAGCACCAACCATATTGCCGCCCATTTGGGCATCAGCCCGGGCAATCTCTACTACCATTTCCGCAACAAAGACGAAATCATCGTCCAATTATTCAAACGTTACAGTGAGGCCCTGCTTGCCTACCTTAACGAAGCCGTATTGCCGTCTAATGTGGAAGACTCCATCAACTACATGGCCGGTATTTATGATGTGATGTGGGAATACCGTTTCCTTTTCAGCGATGTGAACACCCTGCTTGCCCGCAGTGCCGAATTATTGGGCGAACACAATACCTTTACCCAAGCCAAAGTTTCCCCGCTGTTGGTCAACCTGCTGACCCAGCTCAACGGCCTGAACATCATCAGCGCAGACCAAACCGCCATGAACGACCTTGCCGTCAATATGTGGATGGTGACGAAATACTGGTTCGACTTCGACAGCTCCCTGCGCGGCCGCGCCAAGTTGACCGAAGATTCCAAAGTACGGGGCATCAGCCGCACACTCAGCCTGTTACGCCCTTACCTCCTGCCGGAACACCGTGCCGAATTCGACCAAAAAATCGGCAGCAACCATTAATTTTTCCATACAAAGGCCGTCTGAAAACGTGGCTTTAACCAAGTTAAAGCGATTTTCAGACGGCCTGTTAATTTTCGGATGCTTTATTTATGCACCTTCCCGATATTTCCATTCTCGGCTTAGGCTATCTCGGCCTGCCGCTGGCGCAGAAATTTTATGAGCAAGGCAGTCAGGTGGCCGCCATCAAACGCAACCTGACTTCCGACGACATCAATCTACCGATTGAACTCGACATCATCGATTTAAATCAAGACGATATTTTTCACAGTTCGGCCTTGTGGCAAAACCATATCAACAAGCCGACATGGTTCTGCCTGCTTCCGCCTTCGTCATTGAATCATTACGCCGATACCCTGAAAAAATGGATTCAACTTGCCGAGCAATGCAAGGTACAACACATCATCTTTACCAGTAGCACCAGCGTGTATGGCGACCAAGCACGCATATGCGATGAAACCACGCCGCCCGATCCGCAAACCGAATCCGCCCATCAAATCCTCGAGATTGAACAAGCCTTGTTTGAAAGCGCCGTCCCCCATATCGACATACTGCGACTGGGCGGACTTTATTCCGCCGACCGTCATCCCGTTACCAAGCTGGTTCAAAAAACACGCATTCAGGGCGGCAACCAACCCGTCAATATTCTTCATAAAGACTTGGCCGTCCAAATCCTTTTTCAGACGGCCTGCCAAGCTGACGGCAAACGTATCCGCAATATTGTCGAACCCCGCCACCCAAGCCGGGCTGAATTTTATACTGCCGAAGCAAACAAACTCGGCCTACCGGCTCCTGATTTCATCGTTGATGACAAAAGCAACGGCAAAATTGTAAATACCGTTTGCGCAGACGGGCTAAGCCTGTAAAATTGCGACTCAACCCATTCATCCGTTTCAGACGGCATTTAGAGTAAACCATGTCCGCCCTATTTCCCCTTATCAACCACCTGATACAGCAAAATCCAGAGCAACAGCGCGAGCTGTCTGAATTTGCAGGCAGCATCATCTGCATCAGCCTGACTGGTTTCAGACTGACCGGACGCATCAGCGAACAAGGTTTTCTTGAAACCGCAAACGAAACCGCCGACACCAACATCACATTCCACAACAGCGCCATCCAAAAAATCCTCCAAGGCGGCCAGCCCGGCGTGGGCGACATCAGCCTCGAAGGCGACTTAGTATTGGGCATGTCCGTCCTTCCTATTTTGGGTGGACTACGCTATTATCCGAGCGACGATTTGGCGCGTGTATTCGGTCATGTGGCCGCAGAAAGCATCAGCTCGCGCGCCGGCGATATCGGCCGTACCATGAAAAAAATCGGCAAAAGCATTGCCGAGCAAATCAGCGACTTTTCACGCGAACCCGAATCCCCTGTTATCGACCAAGCCACGCTTGCCGAATGGTTGGAAGAAGTGGACAAACTGCGTGACGACGTTGCCCGCTTAAACGAACGCCTCGACCGGCTCGAGCGCGATATCTGGATAGATTAGACACTTAATTTCAGACGGCCTACTATCATGAAAAGCCCATTTAAAAACATCGGTATCGTTACACGTCCCAATACGCCCGAGATTCAAGATACCGTCCACACATTGGTTTCTTTTCTGCGCGAAAACGGCTTCACCATCTATCTGGATGAATTGAGCGTAGAAGAACACTGCGTCTATATCCAAGATTCCGCCTACTGCGAAATCGTAAACAAAGCCCAGCTGGGCAAATATTGCGACCTCGTCGTTGTACTCGGTGGCGACGGTACCTTCCTCTCCGCCGCCCGCGAAGTCGCCCCCCGCGCCGTCCCCATCATCGGCATCAATCAAGGCCACTTGGGCTTTCTTACCCAAATCTCACGCGACACCATGGTTGAGGGCATCCGCCCCGTACTGGAGGGCAAATATCTGCCCGAAGAGCGCATCCTCATTGAAGCCAGCATCATTCGCGACGGCGAAACCATCGAACGCGCCCTCGCCCTCAACGACACCGTACTGTCTCGTGGCGGCGCAGGCCAAATGATTGAATTTGAAGTATTTATCAATCAAGAATTTGTCTATACCCAACGTTCGGACGGCCTGATTATTTCCACGCCGACAGGTTCGACCGCCTACGCGCTTGCCGCCGGCGGCCCTATCATGCAGGCCGGTCTGCACGCCTTCACACTTGTACCTATCTGCCCGCAATCCATGACCAACCGTCCGATTGCCATCCCCGACACCAGCGTGATCGAAATCCTCATCACCAAAAGCGGCGACGCACGCGCACACTTTGACGGACAATCCCATATCGACGTGCAAAACTTCGACCGCATCATCATCCGCCGCTATCACAATCCCTTGCGCGTCCTCCATCCTACCAATTACCAATACTTCAAAACCCTGCGTCAAAAGCTGCATTGGGGCGAACAATTGATTTAAACAACTTCCATAAACAGGCTTACCATGAAAAACATTTCAAAAACCTTAATCATTGCGTTATGTACCCTTTCCTCCCTATCCGTCTCCGCGCACGGCATGCACAAAAGCAAACCTTTATCCTTTGAAGAATTGCCGAAAATCTGCCAGCAATACTTTACCCGAGCGGATGCGTGTTACCAAAAAGCAGGCGATAAAGCATCGTTCCAACGCGACAACACAAAATACCTGCGCCAAATCCTGCCTGCCGCCGACGTAGGCCAACGTGAACGCATGTGCCAAATTGCCATGGATACATTCGCCGAAAAAACAAAAAACTTGAGCTGCGAATAAAGGTCTCAGTCTTAGCTCTAGCAATTTTTGATTTCATAAAAAGGCCGTCTGAAACAATCCAATGTTTCAGACGGCCTTTTTAATATTTTATAACTAATTATTAATAGCTAGTCTATACTGAATTTTACAAATATTTATAAGTATTGATAATAATCAAAACTAATTAAAATAGACATATTTATTCATGATAATTACCGTAGAAAAGATATATCATAACGCCTTTCGTAATGTGATATCAATAAAGGATAAGCGGTGAAACAACAATTTTTATGTAACAAAAATAAAATGTTATGCGCCATTTTGGCTGTTTTCTCAGGCCAATCATTTGCGGAAGAACTTCCTCAAGTAGATATACCTGAAGTCAAAGTTGTCGGTAATGCGCCTTCAAGTAACTGGCGTTTGCAGCCTGGCGCAAAAGACTATCTAAGAGATGGAGAAGTTTTAACTACAAACGATTTAAAAACAAAACGCGCCGTATCGCTCGGACAGACTGTGGAACAAGTTTCCGGCGTTCAAAACAATGCTTACGGCCCCAATACCGGCGTACCGCAAATCCGCAGCTTGAGCGGCTCGCGCGTATATATCAGTGAAAATGGTTTGGGTATTTCGGATGCCGCTTCTGTCAGCCCCGATTTGCCGCTGATGGTCAATCCGTTCATGGCGGAAAAGATTACCGTTTTAAAATCATCGGCAGCAGTCTTGTATGGCGGTAACGCGATTGGCGGCGCAGTTGATGTCGATACCGGCGTGATTGCTACAGAACTGCCTGAAAAAGATTTAAACGGCAAAGTCGAAGTCAGCGGCGGCTACAATACGCCGCGTGTCGAAGCGTTCAAATTAAACGGCAAGGTCGGCAATGTGGCTTGGCATTTGTCGGGAGCAGACACTCATGCCAATGATTACCGTATCCCCGGCGATTCCAAACCGGCCGCCTGTTACGATCATGCCAATATTCATAGTTCTCGCCTGATGTGGGCATGTCAGGTTACGCCCGACATTACCGAAACCTTAAACAAAGGCTATTACCGTTATGTCGCGAAAGATATTCCGGCTTTCATTGAACAATGGAAACGCTATAACGACGGCTCGGAACCTGACGAATCTGAATTGTACAAATTAAACAAACCGTTTTGGGGCAATTGGGTAGAAAATCCGCTTTATGACGGCAGTCCAAACTTTAGAAATAAAGTCATCAATGCCATGAAAGACGATATGCTTGTTGAAAAAGGCCGTCTGAAAAACAGCCATCTGAGCAATCAAAACTTTGCTTTCGGCTTGAGCCATATCGGTGAACGCAGCTATGCAGGCGTATCCGTCAGCCGCTTCTTGAGCAAATCCGGTATTGCAGGCTTCGGCTATTACAATTTTGCCGAATCAGGCCACCACCACGGCGGTACCCGCAAAGCACCGGTACGCGAATACGCTTCCGTACGCGCCCAACAAACCCGTTGGCAGGCAGAAGCCATGTACCGTCCATTGACGCCATGGATTGAAAACATCAAATTCCAAGCCGCCTATACGCAAAACCCAACATCCGAATACTTGGGCGACACCAAAATGCAAACTTTGGACAGCAAAACTTTCCAAAGCCGTTTGGAGTTCAACCACAAAGCAGGTTCTTGGTTGAAAGGTACATTGGGCGCAGATTGGAAACAGCGCAGCACCGAATCTTCAGGCATCAACGGCAAACGCACCGGAAACTATGCCTACCTGCCCGATACCGACAGCAAAGAATACGGCATTTTCGCTTTGGAAAACTTCAAGTGGAAAAACTGGAATGCGTCTTTGGGTTGGCGACATGGCGAAGTCCGCCACTCGGTCGACATCGGCGATTACAAACCTGGACGCAACAGCTCAACCGTAAAAGGCTTGGAAGAGAGAGGCCGTCTGAAATACAGCTTAAACCACTATCATGCAGCCTTAGGCGTAGATTTGTTTGACTTCTTAAAACTGGGCGCACGATACAGCCGTTCACAACGCGCCCCTGAAGTCAACGAGTTGTATGCAGGTGGCGATCACTATGCCCTGATGGCTTCCGAATCACACTGGGGAGCCGATGTCCTGCGTTCGGAAACAGCAGGCACTTGGGAGGTAAACGGAGAAATCGGTTGGAAAGACGGCCGCTTCCGTGCAAACTGGTATAAAACCCAATTTAAAGACTATACCTTCCTAGTAGATGCCGCACATGACGGCGGCCAACGCCTGCCAACCAAATACTGGCGCTCCGGCGACACCCAGCTTCATGGCGTGGAATTGGAGGTAAACCAATGGTTTGACCTGAATAAATACGGCACATTGGAAGCCCGCCTGTTTGGCGACTTCGTACACAACCGCGCCGATTTGGACGACGAGCGCAACAGCACATTAGGCAATGGCAACCGTGTCCGCAACAACGGCTATTACATGCCCAATATGCCCGTATCCCGCTACGGCGCAGGCCTGACATGGAATAAAGGCAACTGGCAACTGGGCACCAGCCTGACACGCTACCGCCCTGCCAAACATACAGGCCACATGGCTGCCAACTACAAAGAGCCTGTTTTGGGCGGCTATACCATGTGGGATATGTACATGAGCCATACCACCAAACATGGAAAATCGACAGCCGAATGGTTCCTCGATGCACGCAACCTTGCCAACCGTACCGCAAGACCACAAAACTCCATGCTCAAATATATCGCACCATTGCCGGGCCGCTCCGTCCGCGCCGGTGTAAGACTGACGTTCTAAGTTGAAAATAAAACAAACCGGATTCCCAGTTGATGGAAATCCGGTTTTCTTTTTTGATTATTTGATTTTCAGACGGCCTTTTATACAACTTAAAGAAAAGGCATAAATCATAAGCAACTTATTTCAAGATGGCCCGTTTTCATCTGATACTACAAATATTCCTTTAAAACCTATTATATTTTCCCCACCATATTTCCTTGTTTGGAAACCAAAAGTTGGTCGATTTTCAAATTTTCAGTATCGATGATTTCAAACTTATAACCGGCATAAACCAGAAAATCCGTACGCTTCGGGATTTTGCGCAGGGAATACATCATAAAGCCGGCGATGGTTTCATAATTTTCCGAATTGGGAAACTCTTCAATATCCAGCGCGCGCATGACATCGGTAAGCGGCGTGGCACCGTCCACCAACCATGTATCTTCGGTACGGCGGATGATTTGCGGCTCTTCTTCGGTATTGACCAGCTCGCCCATCACAATGCTCATCACATCTTTCAGCGTTACCACGCCGACCACGAGCGCGTATTCGTTTACCACTACGGCAAAGTCTTCGCCGGAAGTTTTGAAGGTCTCCAATACATCATAAAGCGACAGCGTATCGGGGATAAACAAGGCTTTGCGCAACACGCGCTTGTCGGTCAGGCGGACGTCTTTCTCTTTTAAAAACAAGGTTAGCAGCGTATGCGATTCGATATAGCCGATAACGCGTTCCAAGTCGCCGTCGCATACGAGGAATTTATTGTGCGGTTTTTCCGACATCATTTCCAACACGGTATCGCTGTCGTCGTGTTTATCAAAATAGGCGATATATTCGCGCGTACTCATGGTAGAAGTAACCGTGCGCTCCTGCATATCAAAAATATTTTCAATCAGATAGTGTTCTTGTTCTTTCAATACACCAGCCTGCGCACCGGCATCAACGACGGCATAAATATCTTCCGAGGTCAGCTGCTCCTGACGGACGGTTGAGATTTTGAAGAGTTTGAATATTGCGTTTGCCAACCCGTCAAAAACCCAGACAAGGGGCTTTAAGATAAAAATCAAAAACATCATCGGACGGACAATGCGTACCGCCACCGCTTCGGGATGAGTCATTGCCATGCGCTTGGGCATCAGGTCGGCAATTAAAATAAAGCTGCCTGTAACCAGCGAGAAGGTCAGCAAAGAGGCAACTGTGCTGCCCCAACTGCCTGCGTTCTCCAAAAGTTTGCCAAAATACGGACGTATTGCCGCCTCGCCGACAATACCGGCAAGAATGGCGACGGCGTTCAAACCAATTTGGACAACGGTAATAAAACTGCCCGGCTGCTGCTGCATATTGATTACGTCAAGCGCACGCGTATCGCCGCCGTCTTTTGCCATGACCTGCAATTTGATTTTGCGTGCCGAAGCAAGCGCGAGTTCGGAACAGGACACAAATGCGCTAATAACAATCAGCAGGCACAATAATAGTAAGGCTTCAAAAATATTCATGAAAATATATGTGTATGGTATAGGTTAAAAATATTCAAACAGCAAAGGCCGTCTGAAAAATTCAATTTGATCTTAGATTTGTATTATGTACATTTATTGTTTTAATCATCCAGCGCCTCTTCATCCAAGGATTTCAACCATTTTAATTTTTCGCCAATTTTGATTTCCAATCCGCGTGGGACGGGTTGATAGAAATCGGGTTCGTCCAGACCGTCGGGCATATAGCTTTCGCCGGCGGCGTAGGCGTTAGGCTCGTCATGGGCATAGCGGTATTCACGTCCGTAGCCCAATTCTTTCATCAACTTGGTCGGCGCATTGCGCAGGTGGACAGGCACTTCGTCGCTGGCATTTTCTTTGACGAAACGGCGCATTTGGTTGTATGCCTTATAGCCTGCATTGGATTTGGCAGCGGCAGCAAGGTACAACACGGCTTGCGCCAAAGCGAGTTCGCCTTCTGGAGAACCCAATCGCTCATAAGTAGCAGCGGCATCATTGGCAATCGTTAACGCACGCGGATCAGCAAGTCCGATGTCTTCCCATGCCATACGGACAATGCGGCGGGCAAGATAGTGCGGGTCGGTGCCGCCGTCGAGCATACGGCAGAACCAATACAGCGCGGCATTCGGATGCGAACCACGCACGGATTTGTGCAGGGCGGAGATTTGATTGTAGAAACTCTCGCCGCCTTTGTCGAAACGGCGGATTTGCGCGCCCAAGCTGTCGGCAAGAAATTCGGCGGTTAAGTTTTTCAGACGACGTGTGTCGGCGGAGCGTAAAAGTTGTTCCAATAAATTCAACAATCTGCGCGCATCGCCATCGGCGGTATTCACAAGCAATTCTTGCGCATCCGCTTCAATCGTAAACTCTTGGTATTCAGGCAACGCCAACACTTTGGCAATCAGTTTCTTGAGGTCGTCTGAAGATAAGGATTGCAAAACATACACCTGCGCGCGACTCAACAGCGCAGGATTGACTTCAAATGACGGGTTTTCCGTGGTGGCGCCGATAAAGGTTAACAAGCCACTTTCGACATAAGGCAAAAATGCGTCCTGCTGCGCTTTGTTGAAGCGGTGTACCTCGTCAACAAACAAAATCGTCGCGCGCCCTTGTTGCAAGGCAATTTCAGCTTTCTCGATTGCCTCGCGTATGTCTTTCACGCCGGAAAACACGGCGGAAACAGGCAGAAACTGGGCATTGAAACTCTGCGCCAAAATCCGTGCCAGCGTGGTTTTGCCTACACCCGGCGGCCCCCACAGCAACATAGAATGCGGCTTTCCACCCTCAACCGCCACACGCAAAGGTTTACCTTCGCCGATTAAGTGCTGCTGCCCTATAACGTCATCAAGCGTATGCGGGCGCAGGCGTTCGGCTAAAGGGGCTTCGGGTTGACGGGCAAAAAGGTCGGACATGGCGGTTTCCGTGAAAGAGGGTTTTCAGACGACGTGGATTATAGCAGGTTGTCTGAAAGCGGATTAACGCTCTTTGGGCATAATATCAATATAGTTTTTATTCAAAATTTGCAGGAATTTCCCACTGATAACGATACATTCTGTTGCTAATTTTGCGGCTTCCTTTTTTCCTTTGTTGTTTTCAGCAGTCGGCGGGCAGAAGACCTTAGTGTCGCCTAAGTTCCAAGCCATATAGCCGTATAGGGCGTTGTTACGCTGTTCGGGGATTGAAGAACAGGAAATGCCTTTTTTTACTTTTTCTTTTTCTGAAAGTGCAGAGCATTTGAATTTTTGTTTTAACTTGAACAAGTCATTTCTGTCAATTCCGCTGGTTTCTTGGAAGCCATTGTTTTGTTGAAAATTATTATGTAATAAGTACCATGAGGAATTCTCAGGGGTTTCGGCAAAACGAGCAAAATGGACTGAGTTTAGTGATAGTTTATTGCTTGGGATTAAATGAAGAAAAATTACGTATGCATGAGTTAAAAATAAGAATATAAAAATCTTTATATTTCTTTTGTAACCTTTATCAAATCCTAACATGCAAGCTGTAGAACATGTTATAAATATAAAAAATAAAAATGATATAAATGTAAGTGTATCTGATATAAGAGGATATAAAAAATGATAATCTAATACACAGGAAAATATGTAAAAAATTGAAAAAGATACGATCGGCTTTGAAGTATTCCATCCTTGCCCTGATTTAGCGTTTATTCCTAATAAAAATGCCACGAAAAATTTGAAATATAAAAATAATACTATGCCTCCAAAAATAGTAGCAGTAGCTATTAAAGCAGGTGGATTAGTAGTTACTTCAGGAAAAATGCTTAATTGATCTATGATTTTAAGATAATCATATATAAAAAATCCACCAATAAATGTTCCTAATATTGCTGAGAACCCTAATAATTTACTGATGATTTCTAAATAATCAGAGAGTTTTCTTTGCTCTTCTGGTTGCTCAACTGTCTCAGCTTGTTTAATTTCCTCCTGTTGTGTAGCAGCATTATTTTTAGCGGCATTTTCTTCCGCTTTCTTTGAGTTTTTATTTTTTTCTTGAACATCTCCATTCCATAATTTTTTAAAAAAATTACATAAGCGTGTAAGTTTATTTTTATTCTGTACATTGTCTTTTGATTCAGGCTGTTTATTTTCAGCGGTATGCTCTGAATGCTCTTGAATACCTTTGTCAGCCGTTTTCTCTTGATTGCCTTTAGGGTTTTGCGTGGTTTTGTTTGATCTAGTTCTTTGATTTCTTGATTTAACCATTGATAAATCCTCTATTTTCCCAAGAAAAAAACGGATTATACCCGACTTTCCTCAATCCCCCATCTCACACCACTTACGGTATAATACGCGTTTGTTTAAAGACTTTGCGGGGCGTTTCAGACGACCTTGCGGCAAGGGATGGCTATGAATATGAAAAAGATTGTTGCCGTTGCTTCTGTGGCGGCGTTGTTGGGCGGTTGCGCTTATGATTCAGACTCGGCGTTCGGCGGTTTAGGCGGCGGTACGGGTATCGGCGGCAGCGTGGTGAAAATGGCGGTCGATCATCAATGCCGTTCGGAATTGAACAAGCGCAACGAGTGGCGTTTGATCGCGCTGACGATGAGCGCGGACAAGCAGCGCGAGTGGGAAGATAAAATCTGCGGCTGCGCGAGCGAGGAGGCGCCGAATCAGGTGTCTGCACAAGAGTTAATGGATGTTTTGAATCCTTCTTCGCGCGATCGGGCGATTGCGTCGGTAACGGTGAAAACCGTCAATGCTTGTTTCAAGCGTTTGTATAGATAATGTTTTTCAGACGACCTCTGTGTATCGGGGTTGTCTGAAAGTTTATAGTGGATTAAAGTCGGGATAGGGCGGCTTGCGGGATGGTTCGCAGGCGGGTTTCCTGTTTTGATCGGCAATATTTTTGTTTTTATAGAGAAGAAACCATGAAATACATCAGCACCCGCGGTGCAACCGCACGCAAGCAATTCAGCGAAGTTTTATTGATGGGTTTGGCTCCTGACGGCGGTTTGATGCTGCCTGAGCAATACCCTCAAATCGACCGTGCTACTTTAGACCAATGGCGCACACTCAGCTATCCTGGGCTGGCGTTTGAAGTCATGAGCCTGTTTGCCACCGACATCCCTGCTGATGATTTACGCGACATCATCAACCGCACCTACACCGAAGAAGTATTCGGTACCAAAGCCATTACTCCGGTGCGCACACTTTCAGACGGCATCAAAATCCAAGCCCTGTCCAATGGCCCAACTTTGGCATTCAAAGACATGGCCATGCAATTCTTGGGCAATGCGTTTGAATATGTATTAAACAAAGAAGGCAAAGAGCTCAATATCTTGGGCGCCACCAGCGGCGACACCGGCTCTGCCGCCGAATATGCCCTGCGCGGTAAAAAAGGTGTCAATGTCTTCATGCTGTCGCCGGAAGGCAAAATGAGCGCATTCCAACGTGCGCAAATGTTCAGCCTGCAAGATGCCAACATCCACAACATCGCTGTTGAAGGTATGTTTGACGACTGCCAAGACATCGTCAAAGCCGTACAAAACGATGCCGAATTCAAAGCCAAATACCACATCGGCACAGTCAACTCCATCAACTGGGGACGTATCGTCGCCCAAGTCGTGTACTACTTTGCCGGTTATTTCAATGCCACTTCGAGCAATGACGAAAAAGTCAGCTTCTGCGTGCCAAGCGGCAACTTCGGCAATGTCTGCGCCGGCCATATCGCCCGCCAAATGGGTCTGCCTATCCACCGCTTGATTGTTGCCACCAATGAAAACGACGTATTGGACGAATTTTTCAAAACCGGTGCATACCGCCCGCGCAACAGCGAACACACCCACGTCACTTCCAGCCCGTCTATGGATATTTCCAAAGCCTCCAACTTCGAGCGTTTTGTGTTCGATCTGATGGACCGCGATGCAGACGAAATCAAAACCTTATGGGCTGAAGTAGGCTCCGGCAAAGGTTTCAATTTGGAATTTATGTTAAACAAAGTACATCAACAATATGGCTTTGTTTCCGGCAAATCGACCCATGCCAACCGCCTTGCCGCCATCAAACAGGTTTACGAACAAGACCATGAATTGATTGATCCACATACAGCCGATGGCATCAAAGTAGCGCGTGAAGTCCGCGAAGCCGGCGAAACCATTGTCTGCCTCGAAACCGCGTTGGCTGCCAAATTTGAAGCCTCCATCCATGAAGCGGTCGGCGAAGTTGCCATCCCCCGTCCGACAGCATTGGAAGGCTTGGAAAACCTGCCGCAACGTGTCCGTGTTGTCCCTAATAACGCAACGACAGTAAAAGACATCATTAAGGAAGCTTTGGCTTAACCGGCTGTCTTTGACGACTGAAGAGGCCGTCTGAAACTTTTTCAGACGGCCGCGACTGGTATTTATGAAGTAGGCAGCGTTATTGCCAATCCAACCGCATTACAGTCGTTATCATATAAAATCAATGCGTTAAAACAATACCAACTCCTTTTGACTTTCAATTGCAAACATTGTAATGACAGATATTTTCGTTTAGAATTGCATGTTTGCTCTAAATCTGGATTGATATGCAGACAACACAAGCCACATCCAACTGGGAGCTGTACAAGCGTTTGCTTGGATATTTAAAAAGCTATTGGAAGATGTTTATCGTCTCCGTAGTGGCCATGCTGATTGTCGCCGGTACGATGCCAGCTTTCGGTTACTTGCTCAAACCTTTGATTAATGAAGGTTTTGTCGATAAAAACATGAAAAGCATGTCATGGTTGCCGCTGGCAATTGTGGCGCTGTTTTTCGTTCGCGGCCTGTTCAATTTCATTAACGAATATTGCACGACTTATCTGTCCAGCCACTTGGTGCAGCGCTTGCGCGGTGAAATGTTCAACAAAATGATGCACCTGCCGACTTCGTATTTCAGCAGCAATACCGGCGGCCGTTTGATGTCTCGTATCTTGAACGACGTCAATCAAATTACCGATGCAGGGTTTAACGTCATTACCGTGATTGCTAAAGACGGCGTGAGCGTAGTCGGCCTATTGGGCTTGCTAACTTATCTGAACTGGCGTTTGACCCTGATTACTTTTATCATCTTGCCGGTTGTTGCTGTATGTATCCAAACAGTCAGCAAACGCCTGCGCAAACTGTCTGCCAACAACCAAATTTATCTTGGCCAGCTGATGCAGGTCTTGGGCGAAAGCATTAATGGTGAACGCGTTGTAAAAATCTACGGCGGTCAAGATTATGAAAACCGCCGCTTCAACCGTATTGCCGACGATGTGCGCCGCAACCTGCTCAAACAGGTTTCCGCCAGCTCTGCGGGTACCGGCATTACGCAATTAATGGCCTCGGTTGCTCTGGCTGCGATTATTTACGCAGCCGCCCGCCAAGCAGGGCTTTCCGGCTTCAGTGCAGGCGATTTTATGTCGTTTTTGTCGAGCATGATCATGATGTTTGACCCCATCAAACGCATGACCGGCGTGATGCAATCCCTGCAACGCGGTTTGGCGGCGGCAGAAAGTGTCTTCACCTTTTTGGATCAACCTGAAGAAAGCAACGAAGGCAAACAAATTCTCAGCCCAAACCCTGGCGATATCGAATTTTGCAATGTTGTACACCGCTATCCTGAAGCCGAACGCAACAGCTTGAACCACATTAACCTGCTTGTACCGCAAGGCAAAGTGACCGCATTGGTCGGCGCATCAGGCTGCGGTAAAACCACCCTGGCCAATATGTTGCCGCGCTTCCTTAATCCGGATGAAGGCAAGGTTTTGATTGGCGGCGTCAACATCAATGAATATACGCTCGAAAGCCTGCGCAGCCGCATGGCATTCGTCAGCCAAAATGTTGTCCTGTTTAATGGTACGATTGCTGAAAACATTGCCTATGCTCAAGCTGATAAATTCAGCGAAGAAGAAATTATCAATGCTGCAAAAGCCGCGAATGCTTGGGAATTTATCCAAAAAATGCCGCAAGGCTTGCACACTGAAGTCGGCGAAAACGGTTTAAAACTGTCCGGCGGCCAACGTCAACGCCTCGCCATTGCGCGTGCACTTTTGAAAAATGCGCCGATTTTGATTTTGGACGAAGCCACCAGTGCATTGGATAATGAATCCGAACGTTTGGTACAAACTGCATTGGAAAACCTGATGCAAAACCGTACCACATTGGTGATTGCCCACCGACTTTCGACCATCGAAAAAGCCGACAACATCGTTGTGATGCATGAAGGCAATGTAGTCGAACAAGGCACTCATCATGAACTAATCAGCGCAGGCGGACGCTATTCCGACCTGCACAGCCTCAGCGAAAAATCAGCCAAACCGGCAAGCAAGTAGCTGAATACCATATTCCATTCTTTTTATTAACCTCGGCCGCCCCGACCTATCCTTTTCAGACGGCCTTATCCGACAGGAAATATCAATGGCAGCATTCAACACCCAGAAAGTCTTGTCCGTACACCACTGGACCGACGCTTACTTCACTTTCACCTGTACCCGTGACGAATCTTTGCGCTTTGAAAACGGCCAATTCGTCATGGTCGGCCTGATGGTAGACGGCAAACCGCTGATGCGCGCATACAGCGTGGCTTCTGCCAACTGGGAAGAGCATCTGGAATTTTTCAGTATTAAAGTACAAGACGGCCCATTGACCAGCCGCCTGCAACACCTTAAAGTCGGCGACGATGTCCTCATCAGTAAAAAACCGACCGGCACATTGGTTGCCGGCGACCTGAATCCGGGCAAACATCTCTACCTCTTGAGCACCGGTACCGGCATTGCACCTTTCTTGAGCATTACCAAAGACCCTGATGTTTACGAGCAATTCGAAAAAATCATCTTGGTTCACGGCGTACGCTACAAAAAAGACTTGGCATACTACGACCGCTTCACCAAAGAATTGCCCGAACACGAATACTTGGGCGACTTGGTTAAAGAAAAACTGATTTACTACCCGATCGTTTCTCGCGAAGAATATGTACACCAAGGCCGTCTGACCGATTTAATGCGCAGCGGCAAACTCTTCGAAGACATCGGCCTGCCTAAAATCAATCCGCAAGACGACCGCGCCATGCTGTGCGGTAGCCC
Organism: Neisseria sp. HMSC068C04; assembly: GCF_001810105.1. Classification (NCBI taxonomy): domain Bacteria; kingdom Pseudomonadati; phylum Pseudomonadota; class Betaproteobacteria; order Neisseriales; family Neisseriaceae; genus Neisseria; species Neisseria sp. HMSC068C04. Next base: position 8,260 of record NZ_KV799902.1, on the reverse strand, counting down.
TGCCATGTTGAAAGACACCTGTAGCGTCTTGGACGAATTCGGCCTGACCGTTTCTCCGAAAACGGGCGTTCGCGGCGACTACCTGATTGAGCGCGCATTCGTCGATCAATAACGTACGTTAGCAACAGGCCGTCTGAAACCCTTCTTTCAGACGGCCTAAACCTTAATAAATTATCCCACATTATGCCTACCCTACTCATCATCCGTCCGTCCAACCGTCCACAGCAAGATATCCAAACCTGCCATGCAGCCGGTTGGCAGGCTCGGGTATTGAGTCCGATTGAAATAGAGGCGGATCGTTCGGCGCTAAAAAAACTCCCCGAACAATTCAAGCAAGCCGATGTGTTGTTTTGGGTCAGCCCCACCGCTATTGAAACCGCAGCGCCGCATCTGAACTTTTCAGACGGCCCCAAAGCACACATTACCGTAGGTCAAACCAGCCAACATACTTTGGCGCAATTCTCCCCCTATCCCGTCTTCTCTCCCGAAGATGGCAACGACAGCGAAGCCGTCTTGAGAATGCCTATTTGGAAAAACCTGCCACCCAACTCCCGAGTTTTAATTATTCGAGGCCATGGCGGCCGTGATTTTCTGGCAGACAAACTGACCGAACTGGGTTTCCAAATCGACATCGCCGAAATCTATTTCAGACGGCCACATCCCATCGATTGGCAGAACTTTAAAATCGAAGACATCGCCGCCGCCTACGTCACATCCGGCGAACTCGCGCGCGAATTTTTCCATCAGATTCCGCCGCAATTTTCCCGATTCTTCGAATCCTTGCTATACTTTACCCATCATCCGCGCATTGCCGATGCGCTTCGCATTGTCGGCGCCAAACATGTAGAAACCGTCACTTCTTTATCCGCAGCACTTTCATCCATGCCACAAAGGAGCCAAGCAGTGAACCAAGTCGAAGATAATAAAGATACCCAACAAGTTGCCAATACGGCAGCTCCGGCGCCTGAACATTCTGAAAACACCAGGCCGTCTGAACAAATCAAACCTACCCAACCTCAGCAAGTGGAGGCGAGCATGCCCGAGTCCAACAATCTCCCACAAAACAACGCCCCTGTTATCATCAAACAATCTGGCGGCAAAGCCTTGGCCGCAGGTGCAACCGTCTTGGCACTGCTTGGCCTAGGCGCGAGCGGATTCCTGTTTGTACAGGGTCAAAATGTTTTAAAGAACCAAGAGCTCGAATTCAACCAAAAAATCGACAAAGCTGCGTTGGGCGAATCTGAAAACGCCAGCCTTTTAAAAGAAAACCTCAACCGCCAAACCGCTATTCAGGCCGAGTTAGACCGCCTGAACAACGGTCAAAAAAGCAATAGCGATCAAATCCTGCAAATGCAGAAAGCTTATCAAGAGTTACTCAAAGGCCGTATCAACTGGCTGGTCGACGAAGCCGAATCCATGTTGAACACTGCTTCGCAACAATTGATGCTGTCAGGTAACCTTCAAGGCGCGGTCAGCGTATTGGAACACATTGACAGCCGCTTAAGCCGTTTTGAACAGCCTGAGCTTATCCCCATCAAGCAAGCCATCAGCAATGATTTGGCCGCACTGAAAAACCGTCCTTATGTCGATATTTCCGCTACTGCCTTGCGTATCGACCGTTTGGAAACCGGTATTTCCGGCCTACCTTTGGTTTTGGACGGCGTATTGAAACCAGGTGCCGCGCCTGTCGAAGCTGCTAATTCAGGAACTTGGTGGGAAAACACATGGGAAAAATCCCTCAATGCCCTCAAAGGCTTGGTTGAAGTCCGTCATCTGGACAGCAACGACGCCATGTTGATTTCACCCGATCAAACCTACTTCATCCGTGAAAACCTGCGCCTGCGCCTTTTGGATGCGCGCATTGCCCTGTTGCAACACAATGGCGAAGTGTATCAAAGCGATTTGAACAACGTTGAAGCAACTGTAAAACAATACTTCGACAGCAAATCCCCTGCTACCCAGTCATGGCTGAAAGAGTTGGCCGAACTCAAAGTCCTTGATGTCCGCATGATTTCAGACGACAGCCTGAAAGCCAGCTTGAGCGCCGTTCGCGCTTATCAAGAAGGTTTGCGTACACAAATAACGACCGAAGAAGCCGCACAAACCCAAGCTGCCGAGCAAACCGCTTCCGCTCCGGCTGCAGGTACCGAACAAGCCACGACTGCCGCACCGGCTGCCGCTTCTGCACCTCAATCTCTGGAAGCACCTGCTTTGCCGTCTGAAAACAAAAAAGAACCGGCCACCGAAGCTGCCAAACCACAAAACCAAACCAAGCCTGCTGCCAAAATTAAAGGAGAGCAAGCATGAAAACCGTCGTTTGGATTGTCATTCTGTTTGCCGCCGCTGTTGGTTTAGCGTTGGCTTCCGGCATTTATACTGGCAACGTGTACGTCGTGGTTGAACAAACCATGCTGCGTATCAATCTGCATGCCTTTGTTTTGGGCCTGCTGTTGAGCGTATTCGTCTTGTATTTCCTGATTAAATTCATGTTCGGCCTCTTGAACATTCCGGCGCGTATGCAACGCTTCGGCATTGCCCGTAAAGGTCGTCAGGCTTCTGCCTCTTTGAACAGCGCAGGTCTGGCATATTTTGAAGGCCGTTTTGAAAAAGCCGAACAAGAAGCCGCCAAAGTCTTGCAAAACAAAGAAGCAGGCGACAACCGCACCCTGGCTTTGATGTTGGGCGCGCACGCGGCCGACCAAATTGAAAACTTCGAATTGCGCGATCGCTACCTGCACGAAATCGAACAGCTGCCACAAAAACAACAGCTTTCCCGTCATCTTTTGCTGGCTGAATCTGCACTTAGCCGCCGCGATTATCCGACTGCCGCACAAAACCTTGAAGCAGCAGCAAAAATCAATAGCAACTTAAGCCGCCTGGTCCGCCTGCAATTGCGTTATGCCTTTGATCACGGCGATGCTGCAGATGTCTTGGCAAAAGCAGAAAAACTGGTCAAAGCCGGCGCCATCAACGATTACGAAGCCGAACAGTATCAAAATTGGGCATATCGCCGCCTCTTAAGCGAAGTAACCGATGCACGCAGTCTGAAAGCTTGTTTGAAACACATTCCAGAAAGCTTGAAATCAGGTGAATTGTGTGTTGCGATTGCCGAAAAATACGAGCGTTTAGGTTTGTATGCCGATGCGGTCAAATGGGTTAAAACCCATTATCCGCAAACCCGCCAGCCCGAGCTTTTGGAAGCATTTGTCGAATCCGTACGTTTCCTAAGCGAGCGCGAGCAACAAAAAGCCATCGATTTGGCAGACTCTTGGCTGCAGGAACAACCAGACAATGCACCGCTGTTGATGTATCTTGGCCAACTGGCCTACGGCCGCAAACTTTGGGGCAAAGCCCAAGGCTACCTTGAAGCCAGCATCGCCCTGCAACCCAGCGTATCCGCACATTTGGTCCTAGCGCGCGTGTTTGATGAAACCGGCCAACCGCAAAAAGCGCAAGAACAACGCAATCTGGTTTTGGAAAGCGTAGCCGAAGAAGAACATCCGGCAGCCCTTCCTCAGCTAAATTGATGTGCTGATTTCGCATTAAGCGATAATATGAAATCTACAACAGAACCAACCATTTAATCATTTCAGACGGCCTCAATACATATCTAAGGCCGTCTGAACTTTGTCCAACACACCAAATCAGAAAGCCTATTTATCATGACTGCTCTGAAAAACGACACTTTCCTCCGCGCCCTGCTCAAACAGCCTGTCGAATACACTCCCATCTGGATGATGCGCCAAGCCGGACGCTATCTGCCTGAATACAAAGCCACACGCGCACGCGCAGGCAGCTTTCTCGATTTGTGCAAAAACACCGAGCTGGCAACCGAAGTCACCATCCAGCCTTTAGAACGTTTTGATCTGGACGCGGCAATTCTGTTTTCCGATATTCTGACCGTTCCAGATGCCATGGGTTTGGGCCTGTATTTTGCCGAAGGCGAAGGCCCGAAATTTGAACGCGCCTTGCAACATGAAGCCGACATTGCAAAACTGCAAGTTCCCGACATGGAAAAACTGCAATACGTGTTTGATGCAGTGACTTCCATCCGTAAAGCACTGGACGGCCGAGTTCCGCTGATCGGCTTCTCCGGCAGCCCGTTCACACTCGCCTGCTACATGGTTGAAGGCGGCAGCAGCAAAGAATTCCGCACTATCAAAACCATGATGTATTCTCGCCCTGATTTGCTGCATAAAATCCTCGACACCAATGCCCAAGCCGTTACCTCTTATCTCAACGCCCAAATCGATGCCGGCGCACAAGCCGTACAAATTTTCGACACTTGGGGTGGCGTGTTGAGCGATGCCGCATTTAAAGAATTCAGCCTGAAGTACATCCGACAAATCGTTGCCGGACTCAAACGCGAAAGCGAAGGCCGCCGCGTGCCTGTTATCGTATTTGCCAAAGGCGGCGGCTTATGGCTGGAAAGCATGGCAGAAATCGGCGCAGACGCATTGGGCTTGGACTGGACCTGCAACATCGGCGAAGCCCGCCGTCGCGTCGGCGAACAAGTTGCCCTGCAAGGCAACTTCGACCCGTTTGCCCTCTTCGGTACACCGGAATCTATCCGCACCGAGGTCGCACGCATCCTCGCCGACTACGGTAACGGCAGCGGCCATGTATTCAACCTCGGCCACGGCATCAACCAACACGCTGATCCGGAACACGCCAAAATTTTGGTCGATACCGTACACGAATTGTCCCGTCAGTATCACCGTTAATTAAAGCAACTCAAAGGCCGTCTGAAAACTCCCCAAACAGGTTTCAGACGGCCTTTTAGCCAGGGTTAACCGCAAAACAATTATTCTTCTTTACTCGACCCTATTTTTTTAGAAATAGAGAAATTTATTTTACATATTTCAAAAGATAGGTATGATATCGTTCTTTTAAGTTCACACACTCATTTCAAATAAAATCTATTTTTAGGAACATACACCATGACCTTTCAAGACTATTTGGTTAATCTGATATTAAGCGGCGTGATGATTATCGGCGCTTATCAGTTTTACTTTTATACCCAACGCCATCCTTTACGCAAAGAGATTGTTTGGAATTCTCCAATAGATGAAAAAATCCCATTCCGCCCGCGTTGGTCGTGGGTATATAGTTTTCTTTACTACCCGGCTATCCTCTATCTCAACCTTATCGCCACCAACCACCGCCATTTCAACATGATGGCGTTCAGCTTTCTGATGTTGCTGTTTATGCAAATGTTGTTCTTCTGGCTGTTCCCTGTTTCTACCCCACCGCATTGGCGCAGCATCAATCCCGGTAAAACACCATCCGAATGGTTTTTAAAATTTGTGCAAAAGTTCGACCAAGCCAGCAACTGTTTCCCCAGCATGCATGTTTCCGTTGCCATGCTGACCGCATTGCACGCATTGCCATCTTTGGGCATTGTTGCATTCCTTTTCCCTATCCTTATCGCACTATCCTGCGTGTTTACCAAACAGCATTACCTGATTGACTTGCCTGCCGGTGCGGCACTGGGCGGATTTGCCTATTGGCTCTATCTTTTAGTGGTTTAACGTAAAAATACTATCTACTCAAAAGGCCGTCTGAAAGCAAAACACGATTATCGTGTAAATTTGTTTTCAGACGGTTTTTCTATATACTTAATATCTGAAGCTTATCAGCCGACACCTTCAAACTTAAAAACACATCTACTCCCGCTACCGAATATGAATTTTTTAAAAGACATCACCTGGACCGAAATTTTCATCTTCGCCCACACCTGCGCCGCACTCGTTTGCATGCTGCGCGTGTTGTACAAACAAAAAAACATCGGCTCAACCTTTGCCTGGCTGATTATCCTATTCCTTTTCCCCGTATTCGGAACCATCGCCTACATCCTTATCGGCGAGCCTCGTCTCGGCACGGCCCGCGCCAAACGTACCGGCGAAATGAACCGCTTCTACCGCAACTTTGCCGCCACCCATCTAGCCGATATCTATCTCGACATTGCCGACCAAGTCAAATCACGTTACCACGGCATCAGTAAAGTTGCCGAAAAAGGAACGGGGCTGGGTGCAACCAAAGGCAACGCCATGAGCCTGCTCTCGACCACCGATGCCATCATCGACAGCATGCTTGCAGACATACGCGCCGCAACCCATTCATGCCTGCTGGCCTTTTACATTATCGAGCCCAAAGGCCGCATCGAAGAAATTCTAAATGAAATTCTTGCCGCCGCAGATCGAGGCGTTGACTGCGCCATTCTGGCCGATGCCGTCGGCAGCAGGAGTTTTTTTGAAAGTGACTGGGTAGAGATACTGCGCCAAGCAGGCGTTGAAGTACATACCTCATTACCTGTCGGCATTTGGCGTACACTATTCACGCGCACCGATCTGCGCAACCACCGCAAAATCCTCGTTATCGACAGCAAAATCGGTTATACCGGCAGCTTCAACCTCGTCGACCCGCGCTATTTCAAACAAAACTCCGGCGTCGGAGAATGGGTCGATGTCATGATGCGCTGTACAGGTCCTATGGTTTTGGAACTGTCTGCCGTCTTCTTCGCCGACCTCGCCGTCGAAACCGATGAAAACCTCCAAAACGTACAGACATACCTCAACCAAGCCCAAAGCCTGCTGCCCCAAATCCTTCCTGAAAAAATGCAGCAAGGTGATATTGTTGCCCAAATTATTCCATCCGCTCCCGAGCAAGGCAGCTTCGTTATCTACGAAACCATCATCAGCGCCATCTATGCCGCCACCAAACAAATCACGATTACCACTCCCTACTTTGTCCCTGACGAGCCGCTTCTCATGGCGTTAACCGTTGCCGCCAAACGCGGCGTCAAAGTAACCCTGATACTGCCTGCCAAAGTCGATTCACTGATGGTTCGCTACGCCTCACGCGCCTACTACCCTATGTTGCTGGAAGCCGGTGTTAAAATCGCCATGTTTGAAGGCGGTCTTCTACATGCCAAAACCATGACCATTGACGAAGACTACTCCCTCTTCGGCACAGTCAATATGGATATGCGCAGCTTTTTCCTCAACCTAGAAATCAGCCTCGCCATCTACGATCGCGACACCACCAAACAAATCTGCCACCTACAGCGCAGCTACCTTAAAAACAGCAGCTACATTGCCATCAAATCATGGCAACAACGCTCCAAACTCCGCGGCCTCGTAGAAAATGCCGTCCGCCTGATGAGTCCTTTGTTGTAAAACATAAATATTTAGGCCGTCTGAAAAGTACTTTTCAGACGGCCTTTTTATATGGAAACAGATTAATCGGCTATACAAACTTATAAAATCTAAGTCCGGTTTATTTTCAAATCGGCTCGAGATATCCCATTATGTTTTAATTACTATAAATAACTTATCTTGTTTTTACAGCCCGGCTTTCTACCCAATTGGATTAATAGGATAGAATACGGATAATTTTCATATTATCTAACGTATTCAAATTGTTAACCCATTAAATTATCTCAGGAGCGATTATGTTCAAAATAAAATTTAAATTGTGGCTGCCAATGCTGTTGGCTGCAATTTTGGCTGCTTGTTCTCAACAATCCCCCTCGTCCGAAGCTCCTGCCACAGCCGAATCAGAAATGGCCAACCAAAGCGTAGAAACAGCAGAAAAACTAGGAACCAGTTGGGGAGATGAAGTACAGTCTTCCGTTCATTCCGTAGATTTACGCCGTGTTACTAAAAACCCTTTGGCAGAAGGCGTATTGAACTATTCTGCTAAAGATTATCGCGGTAAAAAAATCAACTCGATTTCATTAGCCGCAGGTAAAGTAGAATTATCCGTGCAATCTGACAATGGCGACCTGTTTCCAATCTTCCGCGACGGCAGCAACTACTTTTTACAAGGGAAAGATGGTCAGTCATACCGTTTGGTTTATAAGAACAATAGCAATAAAACTTTGGAAATCGTAGCCAGCGTAGATGGCTTGGATGTCGTCTCAGGCCAAGCAGCCAGCAGATACTCTGATGGCTATGTTTTGTACCCACATGATTCACTGGTAATCGAAGGCTTCCGTAAAAGTGACGATGCTGTAGCATCTTTTGTATTCAGCAATCCAAAAGACTCTTACGCTGCAAACTCGGATAAAGGTTCCATCAACAACACCGGTGTAATTGGTACAGCAATTTTTGAACTGTACGATCCGACACAAAAAACCAGTGAACCTGACGCATTCCCAGCCGATAACGGATATGCCCAACCACCTTCCAAATAAAAAAGCCCCCTCGTTTACATACTCATAAACTGAGACCTTTGCAAAATTCCCCGAAATCCCCTA
>NZ_KV799901.1:0-4059 GCF_001810105.1 Neisseria sp. HMSC068C04 | reverse complement strand
CTTCCAGCAAACCGCCCAAGCCATGATTGCCAAATACATCGACCGTTCCCCTCTGTTGTCGTCTGGAAGGTAGCTTAGATACCCGATTATCAGGTATCTAAAGAAAATAAAAGAGGGAAATGTGTAATGGAAACAGCCGAAACCTATGTTTGTGGTTCGGCTGTTGATTGAAGAGAGTATTTAAAAAGGTTTCGGCCTCTACTACTCTTATCTTTTTAATTCGACATTGATTTAGTTGAAAGTTGCTTGACGAATAATATCGTTCACATTCACATTATTCGGAAAATTATTCTGCATATTTTTTATTTGTTGGTCTTTCTCTTTTTGTGCCTGTTTCATCGCTTCTGCTTCGACTCTTTCAATATGCGACAATGGCAGTACCGTCCGCCATCTCAGATACCCCCACGATTCGGCAGGCTCCGCTCTGAACCAACCGATAGAATCATGTACATACTGCTCAAACATTTTGATGGCCGCCTGCGGAGGTGCTTTGTCGTTCCAAATTTCTTTGATACCTTCTTTTTCCCACTGCTTGAGCTTTTCCGCCATCTGTACGATTCCTCCTAATAATGCCCTTTCACCGCTCAATTTTTCCTGTGATGTTCGATATGGCATTCCTGTCGTAGGATCTAGGCGGCCGTTTAAAAATAACAATTCCAGCTTCAATCTTTTTTCCGCATCCCTCAAGTCAGCAATATCCCTTTCCTTCATCCTTTTGGTTTCAACTTTGGCCAAATTTGCACTCATTACTTTTTCTAGCGTCCCATACCGCATTTTCCGCCAGCGGATATAGAATGCATACTGTTTGCGGATCATATCTCTCAAGTTTTCGCCACTTATATCGGTATTCTCACGGTAATTGTTAAAATCCCTAATTAAAATAGGATCAACTTTCATTATGTTTTTAATTGCTTGACTTTTACATTCCGAAGGAAGCAAAAATGGGACACCTGCTATGATAGCTTTCCGATACATAACAGATAAAGGAATTTGTGATAATTTGCCTGTATCAGAATCCACATTTACAGATTTTCCCTGTTCTGTTTTAGCATAACCACCACCCACATCCGAATGCACTCCAGGAAAAACGATTTCTTCACCCTTCATTCCTGCTATCGACGTAATTGGAAACGATCCGCGCGCTTCATGGGCTGCAACCAAATGTACTGTTTTATCTATTCCCGAAGGAAACATCAAATTCATTGCAGCCCATGAATGATGACCGTCTTCTTTACCGTGCAGTGCACGGGACGAATGTGCGCTTCCGACTGAAGCGACAGTATCAAATAAACCAAGAAATTTGATATTTATTCGAAATTTGATACTTAGTCCTGACAAATAAGTATTCATACGTGTACAAAATGAACGTGCAGCCGTTGCCCCTCGAGAGAAACCAAATACATAAAGATTAACTGCTTCAATTCTGGGTTGCTTATTATTTTGTAATCTATCAGTGTAAGGGTACAGCTCTTGGAGAAATTTTGTTTTACTTCCATCTACTCTTTGCGCCATAAGATTCAGTGTATTTGCAGGGATTTCTGAATTACCACTCATTACCATCAAAAGATTTAACACTTGTAACATTGCCCAGATAATACGTGCATCGCCATAATTTGCTAAAGCCTCCCCCATTTGATTACTATTTTCATTAGCATTATTATCTCCAACTTGCCTAAAAGGCGTACCAACCCCAGGTATATAAATTTTTCGATACATACTTTGATATGCAAGAGCCTCAGGAAAATATTCTGGATCTTTATCAATAGCAAATTTCATTTGTGATACAGGAATAGCTCTATTTTCCCATTCACTATCATAATAAACCGTTGCTGTTTGCTTAATCTGTTCTGGAGTTAAAATACCCTGCCCAGGAAATATGTCATACAACCTTGCTACATTACTATGACTTTGACTCGCTATATCAAAGTATTTATTGTTATTGGTCCCATCAAAAAAAATCCCAATATGAGCATACTTCGCACAAGTTGGGCAAGCTCGGCCTTTGTCATCTTTACCTCCCGGCTGTAGTTTTTTACGAGATTTAATAATATTGATTTGTTCTTTAGACAAATCAAATGGGTCCTTAGGACAATTATCTGCAAATTTTAAAATTGCCATTTCATTCTCCATACTCTGGCGAGCGCCAATTAATTTCACACATTCTTTTGTTACTTACATTCCATTTCCAATTTTGACTAAGACATTCTTTCTGCCAGTTTAAACAGTCTTGATAAGTCCATGAATCATAATATTTATTGTTTTTTTCTTTCATATTTTGCAATACTCTGCATCTTATTCTATTTTGTTTTGCAATATTGTCATCATTATTAACATAATGTGGTAAATTCTTATAACAAAATGCCTTATTATGTCGACTCAAGCATGCCGTTAGAGGATCGTCATATGACAATGGATGATCTTCCTTATTACTTCTTATCCTTAATTCTGCTCTATGACCTTCTAAAAAAACCATATGTATATCATCATACTGAAGATTATCAGATAGAATTAATTCTTGACTATAATATTGACTAGGGGTATCTTCTGAAACCATTTTTTCTTCCCATTTTAATAAAAAATGATTTTTTTTACTGTTACCTTTAAAGACTTGTATACAACATTTTTTTCCTTCTACCTGCAAAGGTTTAATATTATGCCCGGCATCAACTGCAAAATACCCTTTTAATTCTAATGGCTCATAAGCTGAAATATTAGAAGAAGGTTTATCACTTATATTATATAATTTATAATTAATATAACGATCCGCATAATAATTAATGGGGGTAATTGATACGTTAACACTTTCTCTATTTTTAATTTCTTGTACAGCTACATTCTTTAATTCTTGATAACCATCCTCCCACACAGTTCTTCCGTTTGGCCCAGATAGTGATGCGGCATAAGTATCAAGGAAGAAAATAGGAACAAAAAACAGTACACCACCTATTAAGAGTATAACCAGAAAAATACTAGACTTTTTACGAATACGAGCAAACTTAGGTAGGGTTACAATAACAATCAAAATTAAAAGCATTAAAATATAAACATGAAACAAGGCAAATGAAAAAAGATAAATGTTCATTGTTATCCTTTAAAATATTCTAAACAATTTCTTGATATTAAAATCTATCTAAAAGAACTCTTCCATTGTTCCAACTTATTCGGTAATGACTGAGAATATTGCTCAATAAATTCGTTTATTAAAAATAATGAGGAAGTAATATCTTCTTTTCCTAATTCATTATTGATATCTTTCCAGAGCTTAGACTTAATATTTCCGCTTATATCTTCTGACCGTATCAAATATTCACAAATCTCTAAAAACACGGTATAGGGGATTGTCTCATCCAAAATATTTTCATATTCAACATTAGTTAATTCCAAAATTCCTTTTAATTTAGAAACATTGTTGACAGGTTGATTCTCAATCAAATGCCATTCTCCAACTATATCAGGATAGAACCACTTTATGATAGGAGAAAAAAAATACTTCCGATGCTCATCAGATAATGCTTTTTTCAAAATAGGAAGAATCCTTGTATCAAAGAACCGTAGGATCAGTACTTGATCATCTTGAGTCTGACATAAAGAATATTGTCCCAAATGTTCTGCTAATTTCTTCGATGACAAAGGAGAGATAATTATGCTATATACCGGAGAATCAAGTATTTTTTTACAAATTTTCTCAATTTGGTAGACGAAATTCTGTCTATCCAACTCAAATAAAACTGGAGAGAGTGTTTCATCTTCCATTTTTAAGATATTCTTCCATATCGGAATCCCCTTATTCATGACAAAGTTGGAACGCCATTTCTTTTTTAATTGACTATTATCAAATAATAAATATAGGTTTTGTGAAGTATCTGTACTTAAAAATTTACTGACAACTTGGATTACTTCTTGATAATTCATTTGATTTCCTCTATTTATTTAATATTGCAAAAGGACTACCATTTTCTGCCGCACGCTGTAAACAGTCTTCACATATAGTTAAAGGGAATTCAGGTAATGCAACAATAAAGCCTTGCGCCCCATTCACCACCAACGGCGCCCTCACCC
>NZ_KV799900.1:0-24512 GCF_001810105.1 Neisseria sp. HMSC068C04 | reverse complement strand
GCCGGTTCGGGCTGACGGGCGGCTTTGTATGGGGCCGGGAATGAAGACTTGGGCTAATGGGGTCCATTGGGTAATAACTGAAAACAGCCGAATCCCTGTGCTTGGGTCTCAGCTGTTGAGTACAGAGGGTTATTTTGCAAAGGTATCAGGCCGTCTGAAAACTTGAAAGAAGCAGCCGTCTGTTAAATATGCGATAATGCGGAAGATTTCATGGGTGTGGTAGAAACATGGTTGTGATTGTCCGACGGGGATGATGTTGGGCAACGATGGAATCGGTTTGCTTGAAACGCCCGCCTGTTGCGGGCTTTTTTATGGGAAGGAATGGTCATGCCTAATCCGCTTTATCGGCAACATATTATTTCAATTTCAGATTTGACGACGGAGCAGCTCGAATTGCTGCTTCAGACGGCCTTGAAGTTGAAAAAGCAGCCTCGCGAAGATTTGCTTGAAGGTAAATTGATTGGATCGTGCTTTTTTGAACCGTCCACCCGTACGCGTTTGTCTTTTGAAACCGCGGTACAGCGTTTGGGTGGGAAAGTTATCGGTTTTTCCGATGGTGCGAATACCAGCGCGAAAAAGGGGGAAACGCTTGCGGATACTGCGAGGATTATTTCCAGCTATACAGATGCGATTATTCAGCGACACCCGAAAGACGGTGCGGCCCGTGTGGCGGCTGAATTTTCGAGCGTACCTGTGATTAATGCCGGTGATGGTACCAACCAACATCCAAGCCAGACACTTTTGGATTTGGTAACGATTTATGAAACACAAGGTAGCTTGAGCAATTTGAAGATTGCGATGGCCGGTGATTTAAAATATGGCCGTACGGTACACTCATTGTGTCAGGCACTGAAGCGTTGGGGTTGTGAGTTCGCATTTGTATCCCCTCCCAGCTTGGCGATGCCGGACTATATTACCGAAGAGCTGGAGGAGGCCGGTTGCACTTATCAAGTTTTATCCAGTTTGGAAGAAGCAGTCGAATGGGCGGATATTTTGTACATGACCCGCGTTCAGCGCGAACGTTTTGATGAGCAGGAATTTGCCAAAATTCAGGGTAAATTCAATCTTGATGCGCAGATGTTGGCAAACGCCAAACCTAATTTGCGCGTCTTGCATCCTTTACCGAGGGTAGATGAAATTCATCCGGACGTGGATAAAACACCTCATGCCTATTATTTTGAACAGGCAACCAACGGCGTGTATGCACGGATGGCGATTTTGTCTTTGGTATTGAACGAAGAAGTTTAAGGAGCGAAAGATGGAAAACTCAAAACTCAGCGTTGAAGCGATTGAACAAGGTACGGTAATTGACCATATTCCTGCCGGTAAAGGCTTGGCCATTTTAAGGCAGTTTAAGCTGCTGCATTATGGCAGCGCGGTTACGGTCGGTTTTAATTTGCCCAGTAAAACGCAGGGAAGCAAAGACATTATCAAAGTCAGCGGTGTATGGTTGGATGCCAACGCGGCCAACCGTTTGGCTTTATTTGCCCCTGAAGCAGTGGTAAACAAAATCGATCAGTTTAAAGTGATCGACAAACAGCATTTGTCATTGCCGGACGAAATTTCAGAAGTATTCCGCTGCCCGAATACCAATTGTGCCAGTCATGGCGAGCCGGTCATCAGCCGTTTTTATGTCCGTTCACATAATGGTCAGACGCGTTTGAAATGCCATTATTGCGAAAAAACCTTCTCGCGTGATTCGGTTGCCGAAGCCTGATAAAAATCTCAAGCCGTCTGAAAACACAGCTGTGCGGTTTGAGTTGTCTGCTTGATACATCAGTTTCATAAAAAGCAAGATATTAAGCAAATTGCGTTAAAATTACGTTAAAATAATGCCTTCTGAGTTGATGACATCATTTGCTCAAAAGGCATTATTTTTTATAACACGATACGAAATGTAGGAAAACTTATGCACTCATCCATACAAAGCCGGTTTGCCCCAATTTTATACGTCTTGATTTTCTTTGCCGGATTTTTGGCAGCACAAGTTTGGTTTAATCAGCAAGCCTATTTGACCAACCTTCCCCTTTTGGTCACAGCCATTTCTGCCGTTGCATTGGTTTGGTTGATTTGGGCTGTTGTCTCTGCACGATCCAAAGCAAAAAGCAAGATGTTGCACCGTGAGCAGCTGATTCAAAAAGAAAGCATTCATCCTGTTTTGCATGCGACGTTGCAGCGTTCTGACGGGCAAACGGATTTATTGGTTTTGGTTGTCCGCAATAGCGGTAAGGGCTTGGCGAAGAATGTGCGTTTTGAGGTAGAGCCTTTGCCGGATCACTTGCCGAGCAAGCTGGTTGCCGATGCGGTTATGCGCTTGGAGATGTTTTCTTGCGGTGTGGATATGCTGGCATCGGGCGAATTGTATGGCGGCGTGTTTGCAAGTATGTTGGCGCTGGCTGCCAAATTGCCGGATCAGACATTTGGCGGCGTGTTGAAACTGAAGGCCTCTTATGAAAATGCCTTTGGCGATCTATGTACTTCTGAAAGCATTTTGGATTTGGGCATACTGAATTTCAATTTGTCAGAAATTAAATCCAGTGGCGAGCAAAAGCCCCGCAAGAAATTGTTGTATTGATATTCAAAATATGCAGGCCGTCTGAAACCGAAATACTTGTTTTCAGACGGCCTGTTGTTATTTTTCAAATGATTTTTGAAGAAAAAGAGGCGTATCGGGTATAATAATCAAAGAATTCGAAACGGATGTCAGGATCGGCAAGCCGTCTCATCATTGTCGTATTTCAAAACCTTACTGATATTTTTTCAATAATCTGTTGCTATGTATCGGAACTTTTTCTGATGTTGGCACTGGCGAAATATTCCTTCAGCCATTTACTCTCAGGAAGCTGCTTATGTTAGTGTGTAATCCTTATGAAGTTGTGATCCATGGTACGACCAGCAAAGGCAAGATTTTCCGACCAAGCGACTGGGCGGAGCGCCTGTGCGGTATTTTGTCTTCCTTTACTAAAGACAACCGCCTTTCCTATTCTAATTGGGTGCGCCCGATTTTGGTTGATAATGTCCGTTGCGTAGCGGTCGATAAAAAGTTGGAAGAAGACAATCCGCAAATGTTCCGTTTCTTGATGGACTTTGCGGCGGATAATGATTTGCGCGTGATTGACTGCAAAGCCTTGCTCAAAGAGCAAGAGAGCAAACAGCAGGGTGAAGTGCCGGTTGAGCGCGTTTTGTTGGCTCAGGCGATTGAAGAAAAACATGCCGCCGAACGTGCGGAAGCGGCCAATGCGCAGCCTGAGCCTCAAGCTGCCGCACCTGTGGTCGGTGTATTGCGTGAAATTCCTCCGGAAGAAACTGCAACCGCTTTTGCGGCATTGAGCATTTTGCGTTCTTCTTTGACCGATATTCACCGTTTTGTCGAACAAATCAACGAGCATCAGCGCAAAACCGGCTACCGCCTGTTGGGTATTTTTGAAGAAGGCAAACAAAATGCCGTAGCCGTATGCGGTTTCCATGCTGCACATAACTTGGCCAGCGGTTACCATATCCATATTGATGATCTCGTAACCATGCCTCAATGCCGCCAAAAAGGCTATGCTTCACGCTTGTTGGAAGAAGTACGCAAAATCGGTGCGGAAACGGGGGCAACCAAAATCCATCTGAATGTCCATGTGAACCATGATCGTGCCGATGCCCATCGTCTCTACTTCAAAAACGGATTTGAAATTTGCGCTTACCATTTCCGTTGCGACCCGAAATAATTTTTGTAGAAAGAGAGAAATATATGTTGAAGATTTTGACCGCGGCTGTTTTGACACTGAGCTTGGCGGCTTGCGCCTCAGTCAGCGGACAAGGCAGCTCGCAAATGTATGGTGAGATTAAGGCCGGTGTAGAAACCAGCCATCAACGTTGAGATATACAATGACAAGGCCGTCTGAAATAGGTTTTCCTGTTTCAGACGGCCTTTTTGCAGCTTGATTAGAGGGGCGTGGAGGTATCGTCAGTGGTAACAGTCCGATGTAGGCGATACCAATTGTACAGGCGCAAGATGCACAAGAAGGCAATAATGGGCATACAGGCTGCGGTAACCAGATAACGCGGGTTGCTGAAGTTTAAAACATTGTGCCCGGAAAGCAGCGATAAAGCGGCATGCAACCATTCCCATAAAGACGAAATGCTGAATGCCAAAACAGCCAACAGGCCGAGGGTTCGGAAAATGCCGATGGGCAGGATCTGTTGGCGTAATACGGCGCGGTTGAGTTGGAACAAAACAATCAAACCGAAGCCGATGATGCAGACCATGCCGCCGTTGGCGACGATTTGCAGGCTGTTGAAAGCAATGTCGGGCGTAACGGAAATGGTACCGGACTGGTTGGCGGCGGTTTGTTGCAAATTTAAGCCTTGCATGACATTAAGTACGAAACCGTAGATCAGGTCGGCTAAAACGATGCCGATGGGTAGCGGAGTCAAAAAACGTTTCATGGATCAGTTGAGTATTCTATTAGTATGAGGGAGGCCATCTGAAAATCAAAATGACGACGTGAGAGTGTATTGTATCCGATAGAAAAGTAGGTTAATGCAAAAATAAATTTAGTTTAAGTCAGAAAATAATGTAATTTTACGCCAACATTATTGCATTAAGCGTACAATCTTCTTCATTATCAAACGTGGAATCAACAGGAAAGGACGTTTACATGAGCGAATTGCAACGTGATTTAACCCGTATCAGTCACAATACCAAAATTGTCGCCACATTGGGTCCGGGCAGCAACAATGTGCAATTGTTGGAAGACATGATCCGTGTCGGCGGTCTTAATGTCGTCCGTTTCAATTTCAGTCACGGTACTCCGGAGTTCCATGAAGAAAATGCTCGTATCGTGCGCGAAGCTGCGAAACGCGCAGGTCAGGAAGTGGCTATTCTGGCCGACTTGCAAGGCCCGAAAATCCGTGTCGGCAAAATTGCCGGCGGCAGCATCGAGCTGAATAAAGATGAAACCTTAATTTTGGATGCCGCGCTTAAAGGCGAAGGCACACGCGAAGCGGTGGGTTTGGACTACCGCGATTTGCCGAATGACGTCGTTGCAGGCGATGTTTTGTGGCTGGATGACGGCCTGCTGACCTTGACCGTTGAGGCGGTTGAAGGAAGTAAGATTATTACAAGAGTTGAAAACAGCCATGTGCTGAAAAGTAATAAAGGCATCAACAAACGCGGTGGCGGCCTGTCTGCCGGCGCGTTGACCGAAAAAGACTTCCGCGACCTGAAAACGGCGATTGCCATCGGTTGCGACTACTTGGCCATCAGCTTTGTGAAATCTGCCGAAGATTTGCACATCGCACGCGCCAAAGTCGAAGAAGAAATGAAAGGCAGTACAGCCGTACGCCCCGGTTTGGTTTCCAAAATTGAGCGCGTAGAAGCCATTGAAAATCTGGACGAAATCATCCTCGCCAGCGATGGTATTATGGTTGCTCGCGGCGACTTGGCAGTGGAAGTCGGCCATGCCGCCGTTCCTGCCCTGCAAAAACGCATGATCCGCCGCGCCCGTGAGTTGCGCCGCTTCAGCATTACCGCGACCCAAATGATGGAATCCATGATTACCAACCCCGTACCGACCCGCGCCGAAGTGAGCGACGTGGCAAACGCGGTGTTGGACGGCACCGATGCGGTGATGTGTTCCGCCGAAACCGCCGTCGGCGCATACCCGTTTGAAACCGTCAGCCAAATGGCGATTATCTGCGCGGCAGCCGAAAAAGAGCAGGACTCGCTCAACGGCGTTGCCGAACAAGTCGAGTATCCCGAAGCCGTCAGCACCAACTTGGCGATTGCCGGCGGCGCAGTCGGCGTAGCGCGTGCGGTTCACGCCAAAGCGATTGTCGCCCTGACCGAAAGCGGCTCAACCGCCTTCGAAATCAGCCGCCACAACATCACCTTGCCGATTTTCGCCCTGACTCCGAGCATTTCCGCCCAACGCCGCATGGCAATGTATCGCGGCGTGCGTCCGATGATTTTGGCGACCAGTACCGACCACGATACTGCGCTGAACGAAGTGGAAGCTGTGTTGGTCGAACACCAAATTCTGTGTTCCGGCGACCAATACATCATTACAAGCGGCTCGAAAATGCGCGAATCTGGTTCGACCAACACATTGGAAGTGTTGCAAGTCAAATAATCGAATCAATGTTTTACTAAGTGGAAAAAGCAGGCTGTCCGCAGCCTGCTTTTTTGTATTTTGGGTATTTTTTATGTAAAAAACCGAAAATAATAGGCAAGAATAACGATGTAGTATAGAATTGAGTGCCTATACTAAATCAATAAAGGACGTTTCAGACGGCCTTTTTCTTTGTCCGCCACTTTTACGGTAAACCAAAATGATTCATTTCAATTTGAAAAAAACAACATTTATTTTAAGCACAGCACTTTTATCTACCGCAGTCCAAGCTTCCGGCTATCACTTCGGTACACAATCCGTTAACGCACAAGGCACGGCCAACGCCGCCGCCGCCGAAGCCACCGATGCCTCAACCATTTTCTACAACCCAGCCGGTTTGAGCAAAATCGACAGCAGCCAAATTTCCGTCAACGCCA
Organism: Neisseria sp. HMSC068C04; assembly: GCF_001810105.1. Lineage (NCBI taxonomy): Bacteria > Pseudomonadati > Pseudomonadota > Betaproteobacteria > Neisseriales > Neisseriaceae > Neisseria > Neisseria sp. HMSC068C04. Next base: position 17,977 of record NZ_KV799900.1, on the reverse strand, counting down.
ATATCGTTTTCCCAAGCATTCATTATGAGGCGGAATCTGCGAAACACTTCCGCACGGGTGCCGATGTCAGCGGCTCGACCAGCGGCAAAATTACCGAAACCACCGTTGCTCCGCACGTTTATGGCGCGTACAAAGCCAGCGACGATGTGACTTTGGGTTTGGGCGTGTACGTTCCCTTCGGCTCTGCAACCGAATACGAAAAAGATTCCGTATTGCGCCACAACATCAACAAACTGGGTTTGACCACCGTCGCCATCGAGCCGGTAGTTGCGTGGAAACTGAATGAGCAACACGCCGTCGGTGCCGGTTTGATTGCCCAATATTCCAAAGCCGAATTGCGCAAATACTCCGACTGGGACGCTTCCGGCGCCATCAGCCAATTGGCCAGCGGCTTGGCTTCCCGTCAAGCAGGCCGTTCCGTCGCTGTCGATGCGACCGGCAAAGCTGACGGTCATGCCGATGTAAAAGGCCACGATTGGGGCTTCGGCTACCAACTGGCGTGGATGTGGGACATTAACGACCGCGCACGCGTGGGTGTGAACTATCGTTCTAAAGTATCGCATACGCTGAAAGGCACTGCCGATTGGGAAGCTGACGGCGCATATGCAAAACGTGCTTGGGATTTGGGTGCAATGGCCGCGCGCGGTTATGTGCCGAACGAAAAAGCCAGCGTAAAAATCGTCACGCCTGAGTCTTTGTCTGTTCACGGTATGTACCGCGCCACCGACAAAACCAACCTGTTCGGCGATGCGACTTGGACGCGCCACAGCCGCTTCAACAAAGCCGAGCTGGTGTTTGAAAACACCAAAAAAGTTGTCAACGGCCAATCTGACCGTACCGTCATCACGCCTAATTGGCGCAACACTTATAAAGTTGCATTCGGCGGCTCTTACCAAGTTACCGAACCATTGCAACTGCGTGCCGGTATCGCTTTTGACAAATCACCGGTTAAAAGCGCCGAAGACCGCATGAACAGCCTGCCTGACGGCAACCGTATCTGGTTCTCCGTCGGTGCTAAATATCAACTGGGTAAAAACCATGTTATCGATGCAGCGTACAGTCATATCCACATCAATGACACGGTTTACCGCACCGGCAAAGCCAGCGGCAACGACGTAGACAGCCGCGGTGCATCCTCTGCCCACTTCAAAAACAAAGCGGACATCTTGGGCTTGCAATACACTTACAAATTCAAATAATCGGATTTGAGTTGTGGATAAAAAGGCCGTCTGAAGATTTCAGACGGCCTTTTTGATTGGCAGGAACAGATGGAACAATCCACAGGCAATAAATGGCACGTTGGGCTTTTCATATTTCTGATTGGAATGGCAGAGCGGAAAAACGATAGAAAAGGGAATAGCCGATTATCGGCTTGAGAAATAAGATGTTGTTTGCGCTTTAAACACTGTACTACTAATTTTATCTAATGGGCAGCAATCAAAAGGCCGTCTGAAAAACAGGTTTTCAGACAGCCTTTATTTGCCGGATGGTTGCTAAGAAAGCCCAATCAGCTGCGGACTTCCAGTTCGATTTCTCTTTCTTGTTCGTCTTCAGCCGGTTTGTCCATGGTTTTTTCATCAGCCATATTGTCCAAATCGCGGCCGGGTTCGGAAGCGGTATCGCCGATGGAAACGCTGTTCAGGCTTTCCAAAATAATGGCGGATGCCAAATGGTCGGATGTGCGGTATACCATTGCCAAACCGATTTCTTCCGCCGGAATGGAAACCAACTCAACCGTATCTTTGTCTTTCGGTTTGCGAATCAGGTTGTTGGACAGATTGACACGGACTTGACGGCCGCGTTTGTAGAGGCTGACCACAGTGCCTTTGTCCAAGCCGTCGAGTTCGCCTTTATCCAAAGTAATGGTTTGGAATTGGCCGGCTTCACCCACGCCGTCGAAGATGGAAACGACTTTGGCCTGAATCGGACGGGCAGGGGCGTGAGGCATAAAATTGAAGCTGTCGAGGCCTTCGGGCAGTTTCAGCAGATAGTCGTCTTTGCGGATTTCGGAAACGGCTTCTTCGATAACCAAAGGTTGCGCGGATTGGGTGCGCAGTTTCATGACTTTGTTGACTTGGGTGTAATACTCGTTGCTTTTGAGTTTTTCGTCAGAAGCGTGGGTACGATTTTCCAAGGCGGAGTCGGTGTAAGGCAGCGTGTTGGCGATGCCGCTGAACACGACTTCTTGGCCGAGGAATTTGCCGGTTTCCGGGTCGGTGATGTTTTTATTAACGCGGTAGGTCAGGTAGCGGCCGGGTTCGGTCAGGCCGTATGCGTACACGCGGTTGCCTTGCGTGTAGAGGACGCGGTTGTCGGGACCTGCAATCAGGCGCGGTGCGTTGGCGGTTTCTTCCGGAGCGATAATCTGCGGATGTTTCATGAACATGCGGTAGAGGTTGACGTTGACGGTCGGAATGCCGTAGCCGGAAGTTTCGCGTACGCGCGGATGCAGTTTGATTACGGGAATGCCGTCTGAACGGGTTTGGGCATGTTCAAAACCCAGTCGCGGCTGGCCGTTGACGTAGCGTAAAACCAACACCTGACCCGGATAGATCAGGTGCGGATTGCGGATGGCGTTGCGGTTGGCGCCCCAAAGGCGGTTCCATTGCCATGGGCTGTACAGATATTTGCCGGAAATACCCCACAAGGTATCGCCGTTTTTAACGACGTAGCGTTGCGGCGCATTGGGGCGGATTTTTAAAGAAGCTGCCTGAGTGTGGGCAGAAATAGCCATGCCTGCCATGCAAAGCAGGGTTATAATACGTTGTTGCATAACCGTTCCCCTTGAAATCGATTCGGTTTGTCTTCAGATGATAAACAGAGAAGGCTGGAGTTTGCGAAACTGCCGCCCATTCATCAATACGATAACGAACGGCCTCCGTCGCGCTATCTTAACATTTTTCGGCGTTATTTTAGCATTGAATGTTGCTGTCATGACAGGAGATTGTGGCGGCGGAAACCGAATCTGTATGAAAATCACACATCAGCTTTATAAAACGAGAATATCATGGCTTTACTGAACATCCTCCAATACCCTGACGAGCGTTTGCACACGGTCGCCAAACCTGTTGAAAAAATCGACGAGCGCATCCAGACATTGGTTGCCGATATGTTTGAAACCATGTACGAAGCACGCGGTATCGGCTTGGCGGCCACTCAGGTCGACGTACACGAGCGCATCGTCGTGATGGATTTGACCGAAGACCGCAGCGAGCCGCGCGTGTTCATCAATCCCGTCATTGTCGAAAAAGACGGCGAGACGACTTATGAAGAAGGCTGTCTGTCCGTGCCGGGCATTTACGATACCGTAACCCGTGCCGAGCGCGTCAAAGTTGAAGCCTTGAACGAAAAAGGCGAGAAATTCACGCTGGAAGCAGACGGCCTGCTGGCAATCTGCGTGCAGCACGAATTGGACCACCTGATGGGCATCGTGTTTGTCGAACACCTGTCGCAGCTGAAACAAGGCCGCATCAAAACCAAACTGAAAAAACGTCAGAAACACACCATCTGACCTACGCATTGCTTAAAGGCCGTCTGAAAAGACAAAACAGAAGGCAGACTTCGGTTTTCAATCTTTCAGACGGCCTTTTCAGCTGAAACAGTTTGCCCAGCACGCCCATTCAAACCATTTCCACAAGGACACAACATGAAAGTCATCTTTGCCGGTACGCCCGATTTTGCCGCCGCCGCCTTGAAAGCCATCGCCGCCGCAGGTTTTGAAATTCCGCTGGTGTTGACCCAGCCCGACCGCCCCAAAGGCCGCGGCATGCAGTTGACCGCATCGCCGGTCAAACAGGCTGCCTTGGAATTGGGTTTGACCGTGGCGCAGCCGGAAAAGTTGCGCAATAACGCCGAAGCCCTGCAAATGCTCAAAGATACGGGCGCGGATGTGATGGTGGTGGCCGCGTATGGTTTGATTTTGCCGCAGGATGTGTTGGATACGCCCAAACACGGCTGCCTCAATATCCACGCTTCGCTGTTGCCCCGTTGGCGCGGCGCGGCACCGATTCAACGTGCGATTGAAGCCGGCGATGCCGAAACCGGCGTGTGCATCATGCAGATGGACATCGGCTTGGATACCGGCGATGTGGTCAGCGAACACCGCTACGCCATTCAACCTAAGGATACCGCCAACGAAGTGCATGACGCGCTGATGGGTTTGGGTGCGGAAGCGATTGTTGCCGACTTGCAGCGTTTGCAGGCAGAAGGCCGTCTGAACGCGGTTAAGCAGCCTGAAGAAGGTGTTACCTACGCCCAAAAATTAAGCAAAGAAGAGGCGCGTATCGATTGGAACGAGTCCGCGCACATTATCGAACGCAAAATCCGTGCTTTCAACCCTGTACCTGCCGCGTGGGTCGAGTATCAAGGCAAACCGATGAAAATCTGGCGTGCCGAAGTCGTGGCCAAACAGGGTAAGGCAGGCGAGGTGTTGTCTTGCACTTCAGACGGCCTGCTGGTGGCGTGCGGTGAAAATGCGCTGAACATCACCGAATTGCAGCCTTCCGGCAGCAAACGCATGAGCATACAGGCATTTGCGACGGGCCGGACGATTGAAGTCGGAACGGTTTTGTAACAGGCTGGAAATCAACGTAGAGGAAAGAAGGCAATGGCTGTTTTTGAAGTGGTTGAAGGTGATATTACCCGATTGGCAGTCGATGCGATTGTCAATGCCGCCAATTCATCGCTGTTGGGCGGTGGCGGCGTAGATGGTGCGATACACCGCGCCGCGGGCAAAGAGCTGCTGGAGGAGTGCCGTACTCTGGGCGGTTGCCGCACAAGCGAAGCCAAAATAACCAAAGGCTATCGTTTGCCTGCGCGTTTTGTCATCCACACGGTTGGGCCGGTATGGTTTGGCGGACAGCAAAATGAAGAGGACAAATTAGCACAATCCTATGCCAATTCCTTGCTGCTTGCTCAGAAACACGATCTCCACAGTATCGCCTTTCCGTGCATCAGTACCGGTGTGTACCGCTTCCCGGCCGAAGCCGCCACGCGTATTGCTTTGGAGAGTTTGCAACAAACCTTGCCGCAATGCCCGGCAGTGGAAAAAATCATCTTTTGCTGTTTTTCCAAAACAGATGCCGAATATTATCGGGCATTGCTGGCAGCCGAACAGGCCGTCTGAAATCCTCCGAACACGTGAAATCAAATATGAATCAGAAAGCAAAAATATGAGTATGTCCCTCGCCCAAAAACTGGCCGCCGACAGCGTTGCCGCGGTTGCCGAAGGGCGCAATCTTCAGGATGTCTTGGCGGAAATCCGCGCGGCGCATCCGCAGCTGACGGCGCAGGAAAACGGCGCGTTGCAGGATATTGCCTACGGTTGCCAACGTTATTTGGGCAGTTTGAAGCACATGCTTGGTCAAATGCTGAAAAAGCCGATTGACAATCCGCAGCTCGAAAGCCTGCTTTTGGCGGCGATGTACCAACTGCATTACACGCGCAATGCGCCTCATGCCGTGGTCAATGAAGCGGTGGAAAGTATTGCCAAAATCGGCCGCGGCCAGTTCCGCTCTTTTGCCAACGCGATTTTGCGCCGCTTTTTGCGTGAACGCGACAAACTCGCGGCTTCCTGCAAAAAAGACGATGTGGCGAAACACAATTTGCCGCTGTGGTGGGTGGCTTACTTGAAAAATCATTATCCGAAACATTGGCACAATATTACTACCGCGCTGCAATCGCATCCGCCGATGACTTTGCGCGTCAACCGCCGACACGGCAATGCCGAAAGCTATTTGGAAAAACTGGCTGCGGAAGGTATTCCGGCCAGGGCGTTGGACGAATACGCCGTGATGTTGGAAGAAGCCGTGCCGGTAAGCCGCCTGCCCGATTTTTCAGACGGCCTGGTGTCGGTGCAGGATTTTGGTGCGCAGCGTGCTGCCTATTTGTTGAACCCGAAAGACGGCGAACGCATTCTCGATGCCTGCGCGGCGCCTGGCGGTAAGACGGGCCATATCTTGGAACTGGCAGATTGTCATGTTACCGCTTTGGATATAGACGAAGGCCGTCTGAACAGGGTGAAGAGCAATCTTGACCGTTTAGGCTTTCAAACGGCCTCTTTGGCTTGTGCCGATGCGCAGGACTTGACAGCGTGGTATGATGGCAAGACCTTTGACGCTGTCTTGGCCGATGTGCCGTGTACCGCTTCGGGTGTGGCGCGCCGCAATCCCGACGTAAAATGGCTGCGCCGACCGACCGATGCCGTCAAAACCGCACGTCAACAGGAAGAATTATTAGACGCGCTGTGGCAGACCCTGACGAAAAACGGCAGGATGTTGCTGGCTACCTGCTCGGTCTTTGTCGAAGAAAACGACGGTCAGTTGCAAAAATTCCTTAACCGCCATGCCGATGCCGAGCTGATCGAGTCGCATGTGCTCTTACCGAACAAACATCAAGATGGCTTTTATTACGCGCTTATTAAAAAGCAGTAAAACGCTGATTGTACCGCTCTTGCTCGCCGTATCGCTGAATGCGGCGGGCGAGGGCATCAGTGCGACCCGTGCCGAGGCAAAGTTGACCCATGCCGGACAGCTTTCCGTTAGCAGCCGTTTCCGCACCGACCTGCCCGACCAGCTTAAAGAAGCACTCAAACAGGGCGTCCCCCTGCATTTCAATTTGAGTTGGCAGCTGTCAGCGCCGTCTATGTCGTCTTATAAATTCAAGTTCGACCAGCTGCTCAATAACGACAGCACGATTCAATACAAATTGTCCTTCCATCCGCTGACCAACCGCTATCGCGTTACCGTCGGTACGTTTTCTACCGAGTACGACACGCTTGAGACTGCCTTGCGCGCAGTAGGCGCGGTCGCGAATTGGAAGGTTTTGTCCAAGGGCGCGCTGAGTGATGTGGCCGCCAAAGATACGAAGGCTGAAATCCGCCTGCTGCTGACAACCGCCAAGCTGCCCAAACCGTTCCAAATCAATGCCCTGACGTCTAAAAACTGGCATTTGGATTCCGGTTGGAAATCCTTGTCGGTCGTGCAGGAGTAAACCATGCGCCGCTTTCTTCTGATTGCCGCCGTATTCGCCGTTGTTTTGTTGTACGGTCTGACTGTTGCAACGGGTAGCAGCAACGTATTGTCCGATTATTTCTGGTGGATTGTTGCTTTGTGCGGCTTGCTGTTGCTGGTGTTGGCGGCGGTGTTGGTGCGCTATGTCGTGCTTTTGATGCGCGACAACAGCAAAAGCGTGTTCGGTTCGCAGATTGCGCGTCGGTTGTCGGGGATGTTTACCTTGGTTGCCGTATTGCCGGGCGTGTTTTTGTTCGGTATTTCCGCCCAGTTTATTAACGGTACGATTAATTCTTGGTTTGGCAACGATACCCATGAGGCTCTAGAGCGCAGCTTAAACTTGAGCAAATCCGCGCTGAACTTGGCGGTGGACAACGCTGTCAGCAACGCCACACCGGTGCAGATCGACTTAATCAGCGCCGCTTCACTGGACGGCAGTTTAGGGCAGACGCTGGCAAAATCGGCGCTTACTGCCGACTTTGCCCAGCTGGCGCTTTATAACGCGTCTACCCATAAAGCCGAGAAAAGCATCAATCCCCTGAAACTAAATCAACCCGAGCTTAACAAAGAAGGATGGGAGCAGCTGGAGCAGACCGGCTCGGTGCGCAGTTTGGAAAACATCGGCGGCGTGCTGTATGCTCAAGGCTGGATGCTGATCGGTACGCATAAAAATCAGGATTATGCGCTGTTTTTCCGTCAGCCGATTCCGAAAGATGTTGCCCAAGATGCGACGCTGATTGAAGCGGCCCGCGCCAAATACGCCGAGCTGAGTTATACCAAAAAAGGCCTGCAAACCTTTTTCCTGTCCACGCTGTTGGTCGCGACATTGTTGGCCATCTTTTTGGCGTTGGTGATGGCTTTGTATTTTGCCCGCCGTTTTGTGGCGCCGGTATTGTCGTTGGCAGAGGGTGCGCGGGCGGTGGCTCAGGGTGACTTCAGCCAGACCCGGCCGGTGTTTCGCAATGACGAGTTTGGCCGTTTGACCCAATTGTTCAACCACATGACCGAGCAATTGTCGATTGCCAAAGAGGCAGACGAGCGCAACCGTTTACGCGAAGAAGCCGCCCGCCATTATTTGGAATGCGTGTTGGAAAGTTTGACCACAGGCGTGATTACTTTGGATGCCGATGGCCGTCTGAAAACCTTTAACAAGGCTGCCGAACAGATTTTGGGCGTTTCGCTGGTGTCTTTGTGGGGCAGCAACTGGCATCAATGGCACGGCAAATCGCCGCAGCAAACCCTGTTGGCCGATGTGTTTGCCGCCATTAATGAAACCGCCGACAGCGACAAACCCGTCCAAGTCGAATATGCCGCGCCCGATGATGCCCGAATCTTATTGGGTAAGGCCACCATCCTGCCGGAAGACAACGATAACGGCGTGGTGATGGTGATTGATGACATTACCGTCTTGATGCGGGCACAAAAAGAGGCCGCATGGGGCGAAGTGGCGAAACGATTGGCGCACGAAATCCGCAATCCGCTTACGCCTATTCAGCTTTCCGCCGAGAGATTGGCATGGAAATTGCATGATAAACTTGATGAACAAGACGCCCAAATCCTCAGCCGTTCAACCGATACCATCGTCAAACAGGTGGCCGCGCTGAAAGAAATGGTCGAAGCATTCCGCAATTATGCGCGTGCGCCGTCGCTGAATTTAGAAAAACAAGATTTAAACGGTTTGGTGTCGGAAGTATTGGTATTATATGAGGCTGGCGCGTGCAAATTTAATGCGCGGCTCAGCACCGACGCCTTGCCGATTGTTGCCGATACGACGGCGATGCGCCAAGTGTTGCATAACCTATTTAAGAATGCTGCAGAAGCGGCGGAGTCGGACGAAGCGCCGCAAGTAAACATCGAAACAGGGCGCGAAGGAGGACAGGTTTTCCTGACGATCTGCAACAACGGTAAAAGTTTCAGCAAAGAAATGCTGCACAATGCTTTTGAGCCGTACGTTACCGACAAACCGACAGGAACGGGGCTGGGTTTGCCCGTTGTGAAAAAAATTATCGAGGAGCATGGCGGCCGTATCAGCCTGAGCAATCAGAACAGCGGCGGCGCGTGCGTCAAAATAGCTTTACCGGAAATGGCAGAAACTTATGCGAAGCAGTGATATTTTGATTGTAGATGATGAAGTAGGCATCCGCGACCTGCTCTCCGAAATCCTTCAAGATGAAGGCTATACCGTCACTTTGGCCGAAAATGCCGAAGAAGCGCGCCAATTGCGTTATCAAACGCGTCCGGCCATGGTGTTGCTGGACATTTGGATGCCCGATTGTGACGGCATCACTTTGTTGAAAGAGTGGGCGAAAAACGGCCAACTCAATATGCCTGTGGTGATGATGAGCGGCCATGCCAGCATTGACACCGCAGTTGAAGCCACCAAAATCGGCGCGCTCGATTTTCTGGAAAAACCGATTGCCCTGCAAAAACTCTTGTCCGCAGTAGAACGCGCCTTGAAACATGGCGAAGTTCAGACGGCCTCCGGTATGACTTTGGACAAACTGGGCAACAGCCCCGTCATTCAAGAAATGAACGGCAGTATTGAAGCGGCCGCCAAACACAACCGCCCACTGTTGTTGGTCGGTGAGGCAGGCTCGCCGTTTGAGATTGTCGCCCGTTATCTGCACAAAAGCGGTACGCCTTGGGTGGCAACCGACCGTGTCGAACACATTGTCGATACGCCGATGGAGCTGTTGCAAAAGGCATCAGGCGGCATTTTGTATGTCGGCGATATTGCCCGTTACAGCAAAAATATCCAAAACGGCATTGCTTTTTTGCTGGAGAAAGCCGACCGCTACAATGTCCGTGTGATTGCTTCATGCGGCTTTAAACGCGGCGAGGGCGCCGATGACGTCGTTACCGGCCGACTGGCAGAGCTGTTGAAAGAGCGCATCGATGTTCCTTCTTTGCGCAGCCAACCGGACGATATTGTCTTTTTAATCAACCGCATCATGACCGATCTGGCTGAAAGTCAAAAAATCCAGCCGGTAAAATTCAGCGACAGCGCGTTGGTGGTTTTACGCCAATACGATTGGCCGGGCAATTACGACCAGCTTGCCGAAACGGTGAAAAACATCATGTTGGAATCTGACGGCAAAGAAGTGGACGAGCAGGCCGTTGCCGTGGCTTTGGGTCAGAAGGAAAACGTGACGGCGACAGAAATCATCGGCGGCTTCAATTTCAATATGCCTTTGCGTGAATTGAGGGAAGAAGTCGAGCGCCGCTACTTTGAGTACCACATCGCCCAAGAAGGACAAAATATGAGCCGCGTGGCGCAAAAGGTTGGTTTGGAGCGTACACATCTTTACCGCAAACTCAAACAACTCGGTATCAGCGTATCACGCCGCAGCGCCGACAAATCCGAAGAATAAGCGCAATATCGGTTCAAACACCAAAGAGGCCGTCTGAAAGCCATCAGGTTTTTCAGACGGCATCGTCATTTGACGGTTTGCTTAGACAAGCAATACTTTATAAAAATAATGATATGGCTCGGCATTGTTATTTTGCCTTTTAAGCCGACAGAAATTTTATATCAATAAAATATTCAGACGGCCTTTATTTACTTCAGGCCGTCTGAAAAAACATTACGAAAAGGGAACAGATTGATGACGGAAAACGAGCGTTTTGCTTGGTTGCAACTGGCATTTACGCCCTATATCGGCGCAGAAAGTTTTTTGGTGCTGTTGCAGCAATTCGGTAGCGCACAAGCAGCCTTGAATGCGCCGGCAGACAAAATTGCCGCCCTGGTGCGCCATAAACAGGCGGCCGAGTCGTGGCGCAATGCGGACAAACGGGCTTTGGCGCAGCGGTCAGCCGAAGCCGCTTTAAAATGGGAAACACAGGACGGTTGCCGTCTGTTGCTGCTGCAAGATGATGATTTCCCCGAAATGCTGACACAAGGCATTACCGCGCCGCCGGTCTTGTTTTTACGCGGTAATACAGAACTGCTGCACATACCTTCTGCCGCGATTGTCGGCAGCCGCCATGCCACGCCGCAGGCAATGCGGATTGCCAAAGATTTCGGCAGGGCGTTGAGTGAAAAAGGCATTCCCGTCGTATCGGGTATGGCTTCGGGTATCGATACCGCCGCCCATCAGGGCGCATTGCAGGCAGATGGCGGCACCATTGCCGTCTGGGGAACCGGTATAGACCGCATTTATCCGCCGTCCAATAAAAACCTTGCTTATGAAATTGCTGAAAAAGGATTGATTGTCAGCGAGTTCCCTTTGGACACGCGTCCGTTTGCAGGCAACTTTCCGCGCCGCAACCGTCTGATTGCCGCGTTATCGCAGCTGACATTGGTGGTTGAAGCGGCATTGGAATCCGGCTCATTGATTACCGCCAAGCTGGCGGCGGAGATGGGGCGCGAAGTGATGGCGGTACCCGGTTCGATAGACAATCCGCATAGCAAAGGCTGTCACAAGCTGATTAAAGACGGGGCAAAATTGGTGGAATGTCTGGACGATATTCTTCATGAGTGTCCGCAGCTATTGCAAAATACGCATGTTCCATCATATTCTATAAATAAGACGGTCAAACCGAAAAGCGATCAAACCAAACAGCTACAACCAAAAACAATAGCGGATGAACCGCAAAGGCCGTCTGAAAACCTACCTGCCGCCCCATCAACAAGCGCTTTATTGGAAGCAATGGGTTACGATCCGATACATCCCGATATTTTGGCGCAACAAACCAATACGGCAGCGGCAGACGTGTACGCACAGCTTTTGGAATACGAACTTGACGGTATCGTCGCCGCCTTACCGGGCGGCCGTTATCAGCGTGTCAAAGCATAAATTATCTATATTTAAGGAACCAGCATGACCGAAGTCATTGCCTATTTAATCGAACACTTCCAAGATTTCGACAATTGTCCGCCTCCGGAGGACTTGGGGCGCCTCTTGGAAGATGCGGGTTTTGATGCTACGGAAATCGGCAATACATTGATGATGATGGAAGTCTTGTTCAATACGTCCGAATTCTATGCAGAGCCGTTTAACAGCGACTCCCTGCGCGTATTCTGCCGTGAAGAAGCTGAAAACCTGCCGCAGGAAGTCATGGGCTTGATGCAGTATTTGGTTACCGAACATGCAATTACTTATGAGCAACGCGAAATCGTCATTCACGCCCTGATGCACATTCCATCGGACGAAATTACCCTCGATACCGCCAAAGTGTTGGTATTGCTGGTGTTGTGGATGCACAAGAGCGAGTTGCCCGTCCTGATAGGCGACGACTTGATGAGTGCGTTGACCGGACAAAACGTGATGCACTAAACCTTTTTTCAGACGGCCTCAATAATAAAGGCCGTCTGAAACATAAATCCAATACATCCAAAAGAGAACAACAATGGCGAAAAACTTATTAATCGTCGAATCCCCGTCCAAAGCCAAAACCCTGAAAAAATATCTGGGCGGTGATTTTGAAATCTTGGCGTCTTACGGCCACGTCCGCGATTTGGTTCCGAAAAGCGGAGCAGTCGATCCCGACAATGGCTTTGCCATGAAATACCAATTGATCAGTCGCAACAGCAAACACGTCGATGCCATCGTTGCCGGTGCCAAAGAAGCTGAAAACATCTACCTCGCAACCGACCCGGATAGGGAAGGCGAAGCCATTTCTTGGCATCTTTTGGAAATCCTTAAATCCAAACGCGGCTTGAAAAACATCAAGCCGCAGCGTGTCGTGTTCCACGAAATCACCAAAAACGCCGTGCTCGATGCGGTTGCCCATCCGCGCGAAATCGAAATGGACTTGGTCGATGCGCAACAAGCCCGTCGCGCTTTGGACTATCTGGTCGGTTTCAACCTCTCGCCATTGTTGTGGAAAAAAATCCGCCGCGGTTTGAGTGCAGGCCGTGTGCAAAGCCCCGCACTGCGTTTGATTTGCGAACGCGAAAACGAAATCCGCGCGTTTGAAGCGCAGGAATATTGGACGGTGCATCTCGACAGCCACAAAGGCCGCAGCAAGTTTACCGCCAAACTCGCCCAATACAACGGCGCGAAACTCGAACAATTCGACTTGCCGAACGAAGCCGCTCAAGCCGACGTATTGAAAGAACTCGAAGGCAAAGAGGCCGTCGTTACCGCCATTGAAAAGAAAAAGCGCAGCCGTAATCCCGCCGCGCCGTTCACCACATCTACCATGCAGCAGGATGCCGTGCGCAAACTCGGTTTTACCACCGACCGCACCATGCGTACCGCCCAACAGCTTTATGAGGGTATAGATGTAGGGCAGGGTGCCATCGGTCTGATTACCTATATGCGTACCGACAGCGTGAATTTGGCCGATGAAGCGTTAACCGAAATCCGCCATTACATCGAAAACAAAATCGGCAAAGAATATCTGCCGAGTGCCGCCAAACAGTACAAAACCAAATCCAAAAACGCCCAAGAAGCCCACGAAGCGATCCGCCCGACATCCGTGTACCGCACGCCCGAAAGCGTCAAACCCTTCCTGAGCGCAGACCAGTTCAAACTTTATCAAATGATTTGGCAACGTACCGTCGCCTGTCAGATGACGCCCGCCAAATTTGACCAAACCACCGTCGATATTACCGTCGGTAAAGGCGTATTCCGCGTAACCGGACAAGTGCAAACCTTCGCAGGCTTCTTGAGCGTTTATGAAGAAAGTAGCGACGACGAAGAGAGCGAAGACAGCAAAAAACTGCCCGAAATGAGCGAAGGCGATAAATTGCCTGTGGACAAACTCTACGGCGAACAACACTTCACCACTCCGCCTCCACGCTACAACGAAGCAACACTGGTTAAAGCCCTCGAAGAATACGGTATCGGTCGCCCTTCAACCTACGCCAGTATTATTTCCACGCTCAAAGACCGCGAATACGTTACCCTTGAGCAAAAACGCTTCATGCCTACCGACACAGGCGACATCGTCAATAAATTCTTGACCGAACACTTCGCCCAATATGTCGATTACCACTTTACCGCTAAACTTGAAGACCAGCTTGACGAAATTGCCAACGGCAAACGCCAATGGATTCCTGTTATGGATAAATTTTGGAAGCCGTTCATCAAGCAAGTGGAAGAAAAAGAGGGCATCGAACGCGCCAAATTCACCACGCAGGAACTTGACGAAACCTGCCCGAAATGCGGCGAACACAAGTTGCAAATCAAGTTCGGCAAAATGGGTCGTTTCGTCGCGTGTGCCGGTTATCCCGAGTGCAGCTACACGCGCAACGTTAACGAAACCGCCGAAGAAGCCGCCGAGCGCATCGCCAAAGCTGAAGCAGAGCAAGCCGAACTCGACGGACGCGAATGCCCCAAATGCGGCGGACGGCTGGTGTACAAATACAGTCGCACCGGCAGCAAATTCATCGGCTGCGCAAACTACCCCAAATGCAAACACGTCGAGCCGCTGGAAAAACCCAAAGATACCGGCGTCCAGTGTCCGCAATGCAAAAAAGGTAACCTCGTCGAGCGTAAATCCCGTTATGGCAAACTGTTTTACAGTTGCAGCACCTATCCCGACTGCAACTACGCCACTTGGAACCCGCCCGTCGCCGAAGAATGCCCGAACTGCCATTGGCCGGTTTTGACCATCAAAACCACCAAACGCTGGGGCGTGGAAAAAGTCTGCCCGCAAAAAGAATGCGGCTGGAAAGAGCAAATCGAACCTCCTGCGCCGAAAGAGTAATTGGTTGGTTAAAGCTTGGGTAGAAAAAGGCCGTCTGAAAAATGATTTTCAGACGGCCTTTTAAATAAGAAATAGATTGTCGAAATACTAAGGTTTCTTAAAGAAGAGTTGGAAAGTGTCTACAATATCTTTGATATTGACGGGAAGTTCAACATGTCCTGTATCGTTATTAAAGTAGTTTTCCATAACTCGAATATACGCAAAACCGATAGTTTCGGTAATGGCAAACGCTGTCGTTGCTGAAACTGCCCCGCCTATTATACTGCCAGCTCCAGGAATCAATTTGAGCACGGATGAGACAGCAGTTTTGCCAGCATTAGCTATGGCGGTTACACCTAAAATACTCATAGCTGTTGAAGTGGCTACATTGTTTTCCATATCTACTTCAAAATAGCCATTAATCGAAAGAATCATCTTTGTCTGTATAGCAGCAATAATAGGCGCATCAGAAAATGGAATAGGAGAGGCCCCTGCAGTTGCGGCGGCTGCGGCGGCAATATGTACAGCTTTTTTGGCATCTTCTATCATTTTCTGTTTTCTTTTTAGGAGGTCAATCTTTTGTGCTCTTAAAAAAGTATCCTTTTTTACAGCATCTACATCCTCTAGGCATTCTTCTATTTTCGCTAAAAGTTCTCCCAAGCCTTTTGGTTCAATAAAAACACCATCATCTACTTCAGTTCGAACGGAATTGACTCGTGCAAACCTGTCTTTTATAAAATCTGAATATTCTTTATTGAGTAGGGTAACTGCTTTGTGGTAAAAATCATCACCGGATTTCATCGCGTTAGTAAATACCACGACAGTTGGAATCATAAACTCTTTCAATAAACTCAATAAGGTAAGTTCTCTTTGTTCAATACGCCCAGAAGTTTCTTTAATACATAGCCACGCAATATGAGGCATTTTATCGTCTTGTTTGGAATCAATGGCTTCTTTAAATCCCTTTTCAATATCAAGTCGCAGTTGTTTTGTTGTTTCTTCATATGATTCTGACTCGATGCCCTTGGTATCCCATAGTGTAATGGATTTGTTTGGAATAGTGATTTTTTCCAAGTGTTGGGTAATCGGGACACCAGTACCTGATTCGACGACATTGTCACCAAAAATAGCATTTACTAATGAACTTTTGCCCACCCCAGTTGCACCCATTAAAACGATATTCAAATTTCCACGCTCTTGTCTGACTTGCTGTGCAGCCTTTTCAGGATTAAATTCTTGAGAGTTTTCGGAGTAAGAGGTTCCAAGATAGTCAGTGTAATTCATGTTGCTTCCTGTAAAATGATAGTATTGGTAAGGTATAGTTATTTTCTAAAAAATTTACCGTTGTGTTCCAGTAACGCAAAGTTTGAAATCTACCCTAATAATTCAATCATCTATACAGAAAGTTTAGTCTATGGAAACTCACGAAAAGATCCGCTTGATACGCGAATTAAATAAATGGTCTCAGGAAGAAATGGCGGAAAAGTTAGCCATGTCTGCCGGTGGATACGCTAAGATTGAGCGAGGTGAGACACAATTGAATATTCCAAGACTGGAGCAGTTGGCGGCTATCTTTAAAGTAGATATGTGGGATTTGTTAAAATCTAGTAATAACGGGATGGTTTTGCAGATTAATGAAGGAGACAGTGGAGGCGATATCGCTTTATATGCTTCAAGTGATATGGCTATGAAATTGGAGTTGTTGAATCAGGAGTTAAGACATTGCCGGGAAATGCTGGAGCAGAAGGATAAGGAAATTGAGTTGTTGAGACAGCTGGCTACTTCTGTGCAGAAGTAAAAGCCTAGGCCGTCTGAAAAATGATTTTCAGACGGCCTTGTTGTATCTAAAGGAATAGAGTGAAATACGGCTTGATGGCAGTTTCACTATATAATTGAGGCCGTCTGAAAACTCGGCATCTTTTTAAAAATCATGGCAAACAACAAACATTCCAAACATACCAATCAAGTACGCATTATTGGCGGGCAATGCAGGGGACGAAAGTTAACATTTTTATCTGCAGACGGCCTGCGTCCAACGCCTGACAGCGTGCGTGAAAAACTGTTTAATTGGCTGGGTCAGGATTTAACCGGTAAAACAGTATTGGATTTATTCAGCGGCAGTGGTGCTTTGGGAATGGAGGCTGCTTCTCGTAATGCGGCAAAAGTGGTAATGGTCGATAACCACCGCCAAACTGTTCAAACGCTTCAGAAAAATATCCGTGAATTAGGTTTGAAACAGGTGGAAATCGTGTGTTCAGACGGCATGGCTTATCTGACAAGGCCGTCTGAAAAATTTGATGTTGTGTTTCTTGATCCGCCGTTTGCATGGGAAGATTGGCAAAATCTGTTTATCCGATTGCAAAGCCACTTGAAAAATGGGGCAATGGTCTATATTGAAGCAGGGAAGCTGCCTGAAAAACCGGATTGGCTGGAAATTTATCGGGAAGGAAAGGCGGGAATGAGCAGGTTTGAATTATTGCTCTATTCGCAAGTTGCTGAATAGTATAGAATTTGAGAATCATTCCCAAGGTGTAAAACATTCTTTCAAACGGATTGTTCCGACGTCATTTGTGCTATAATCCGCGCCCAATCGGTTTTGATAATTTAAGAAAAAAGGAAATAGAAATGTCGCTCTTTATTACAGATGAGTGCATTAACTGCGATGTGTGCGAACCGGAATGCCCTAATGATGCCATTTCGCAAGGTGAAGAAATTTACGAAATCAATCCAAATTTGTGTACGCAATGTGTAGGCCATTACGATGAGCCTCAGTGCCAACAGGTATGCCCTGTCGACTGTATCTTGATTGATGAAGAACATCCTGAAACGCATGAAGAACTGATGGCTAAGTACGAAAAAATCATTCAGTTTAAATAAATAGCGTTTAAAAGCAAAAGCTTGGATGTTTTTAAAGAAATAAATGAAAAAAAATCTTGACGGAAATCTGAGTTGCCAATAAACTAGCGTTCTCTTTTGGAGGGATTCCCGAGCGGTCAAAGGGGGCAGACTGTAAATCTGTTGCGTGAGCTTCGAAGGTTCGAATCCTTCTCCCTCCACCAAAAATTCTTACTTGGAGCAAAAAAGTGAGTATGCGGGTGTAGCTCAATGGTAGAGCAGAAGCCTTCCAAGCTTACGGTGAGGGTTCGATTCCCTTCACCCGCTCCAAACAATTTCGCCCATGTAGCTCAGGGGTAGAGCACTCCCTTGGTAAGGGAGAGGTCGGCAGTTCAAATCTGCCCATGGGCACCATCTCATTATTACCCTTTCTTTCAAAAAGCTATAGATTATAGGATATTGCCATGGCTAAGGAAAAATTTGAACGTAGCAAACCG
>NZ_KV799899.1:0-3863 GCF_001810105.1 Neisseria sp. HMSC068C04 | reverse complement strand
GGTTGCCCAATGCGTCGTAACGGTGATGCCAGACATGGCTTCGGGCTGTGCCGTCCAGACTGTCGTGGCGGTACTCTCTGATAAGGTTGCCAAGTTTGTCGTAGAAGTATTGGTGGCGGCTACTCTTGTGCATTATGCAAAAGGCCGTCTGAAAACCCGATATGATTTCAGACGACCTTTTTATCGTTTCGTTTCTATTTTATTTTTGAAGCTCTTCCAATTCTTTTTCGCTGAAACGGACTTTACCTTTGTCTTCGCGTTTGAGTAGCCGCCAAACAGTATCTTCCCGGAAAATAGGATTACCGTTCTTATCCCTCTTCGCACTGACTTGTCCGGCAGGCAGAAGCTCTCCTTGATTAATTTGGATTTCGTGTCCGATAAAATTATTGATGCCGTATCTTCCTGTAAACGGAGCGGGTGTGCCTGCGTTGAGGAGCAGAGGCAGGTTGTCGCTCCCATCTTGCTCCTGTTCGCGTTTGAGTTTCTGCTCCCTCGCCCAATCAACCATATCTTTGGGGTAATACATGTATTGCCTCAAGGAGGTGTCATCCAAGTCTTTCAAATAGGCAACTGCGGCGGATTCAAAACTCCAGTAGCCGATATAGCCCCCATATTCGGGATCTTGCTCCAAATGGGTGTCGATGAGGGGATTGCCGATTTTTCGGTTGCCGTCGTACCAACCGGCGAGATAGGCGTTGAGGTGTTTCAGGGTTTCTTCCTTGCTCTCCGCCATGATTGCTTGTAGCAGGGGTTTGCGGAAATTATAACCACCGCACCGGAATTTGGCTTTCGGATCAAAATCCATCGGAATAACCATATTGATCAAGGCATTAAAAGATGTGTCAATAAAGCCGTCCAATTCATAGCACCGTTTGACAATTTCCAGCCAGTCA
The DNA here is from genome assembly GCF_001810105.1 of Neisseria sp. HMSC068C04. Classification (NCBI taxonomy): domain Bacteria; kingdom Pseudomonadati; phylum Pseudomonadota; class Betaproteobacteria; order Neisseriales; family Neisseriaceae; genus Neisseria; species Neisseria sp. HMSC068C04. Next base: position 2,970 of record NZ_KV799899.1, on the reverse strand, counting down.
GCCTGTTCAAACAAAAGGCACAAGCCGATGGCGTTCACCAGAAAATCTCTGCCACTCGCCCCTCCGCCCCAAATGGACATTGTCCAGCCTTCTTCGATCAGTTCGGGATCGTCCACGGGATATTTTTTATCGATTGCCAAACACAAACGGCTGTATTCGATTGCCTGGGCAAAGCGGTCGCGGACGATCTCTATCGGATAACCTGCGGTGTATTCTGCTATGGTCAATACATATAATGAATCGACAACTGTTTCTGGTGGTGACGTTGGAAATTCATGCATTCCTTCTAATGCTACATTAAGTAACCACAGATTATTTTGATATGACTGTCTAAAAAACTCTTCTTTAAACAATCCCTGACGGTCTTTATTGCGGTCGTACTGTATTGCGTTTTCTGTCATTTTCTACCTCTCGGTCGGTTGGTGGGTTTGGATTGGTTATGGCGTTTTTCCTCATTTCGGGCATCGCGCCGACGGATGGCGATGATGCGGTCGATATACCTTTCGTTGTCGACATGTCTGACCGATATATCGTTATGATTCCGGTGTTTGGTTTCTTCGTATCCGTTCAATAACGCGTCTGCATGTTGCCAGCCGACGGTATCTGGGATATTCAGGGCGGTATAAATGATGTGGCGACGGTATAAAACTTTCCATTTTGATCTAACAATAATTTTTTGAAAATCGACCTGTACTGATTTAGTCAGTCTGCTGTTTTGGTCAATTACTTCTCTCGTTAGCTGGCTGCGCAATGAGACGATTTCTATCGGATAACCTGCGGTGTATTCAATTATTTCAACATGATCGATTGGGACGAATAGTGTATCCGGCTCTCTTGGCAAAACAGATATATCATCTTTCGTTTCTTCTGTTGTATGAACAATCGAACAGAACGACTGCCATTAGTAAAAAGGTCGTCTGAAAATTTTCAGACGACCTTTGTGAAAGTTAGGCGTCCAATTCAACCTACGCCTGTTATGTAAACAACACAGTGCTTTCTTGAAATATGAACAATCCTTTCTTAGAGAAAAGCTATCTAAACTAAACGTTCAGATTACTTTAACTCATTCTTTAACTTTTATCTGATAAAATTCTTTCTGGTCCATACTTTCAAACCAGCCTACTGCTCCTCTTACATAATAAGATATTTCAATCTTAATATCCTGTTTGGTCTGTGGAGTTCCAGAAATATTCAATTTGTTATACCACATATTGGTAGGCGTTACAGTCAACCCCGAATTCGGAGGATCCATTTTTACCCTGAAATAATCGGGATAAGCAGCATATTTAGTTCTTAATTCTATGAAATATGGCTTATTTAATTCTGCATCTGGTAATGCCTGAACTTTATGTTTGCCGGCAAAACAACCGGATAACGCTATTGCAGCCGAAAAGATAAATACATTTTTCATCATACTTAAATATCCTCCATAATTTGCTGATACTTCACAAACTTTTAAACACAATTGCCCCAAAACTGGCTTCTAGAAACTTTTTCAAAGTAATTGTACTAGTGTGTTGAATATCTCCAAATTGTGTTAACTTTCCTACCCAGCCCCAGGTAAATAGTTTTAAATCCACTAAGTCTGTCAGGTTACTGTTTTCATCAATATTTAACCCTGTACTTTGGCTTACCAGCGGACTTTCCCATACTATCCAGTGTGTCTTCAGGTTCGGTGTCGTTGCACCTTGAAAAATATTTCGCGAACTCATCAGTTGCACAACACGGTAGCCTTGTATAGCATATTTGTTTATTTCCGCCAATTCTTTCAGAGTGCTGCTACCACGAATCGTGACTAAATTACGCAGGTCTTTCGCATCCGATTTTGTCAACCACTTTTCCATATCCCAATGAGTTGTAATAGCTGCCATTTCTTTGGTTGGGCTGTCATAATCCCAAATCAGGTTTTCCGAATCGCGCAGACTGCCTAAGGTGATCCAATCTAATCCAGATATTCTTTGGTCTCCTGCTTCATCAAAAAAGTTTTTAGGCTGAGCCGCATCACCTGCCTTAATTTCCAGATTGGCAAAATTTGCTTTTCCTGTTTCCCATAGTTGCTTGACCGCTATCTGATAAAGATCGGGACGATCCTTCAGTAAGCAGTAAAAGTAAGCAGCAGGTCCGCATAAGGATGATCGTTTTTGGTTTGGATAACCTTCGCCCTGACTTTGTCTTCCTGCTGCCAGCCTATCCCTCAATTCCTGTTCGATTCTATCTTTTTTAAACGGGTCATTTTGATGTCCGGCTGGATATTCGGGCGTTACAAAAATCTGCTTACGACTAATATTTAATATGTCTGTCGGTGGAGAATTCCCAGGTTGCTTTCCAGAAGTATCTCCGCTACTCTGCATTGCTTTGAGTGGCTTTAATTTTTTATAGTTATCTGCCTTGTAAAAATATCCCAAAACTTGAGTACTATAATCTACTAAGGTAGGAGAAGAAGCTTGATATTTACGGTAAAGATAAATAAATACTTTATATTTTGCAGCCTGCTCCTCAGATAAATCAATAGGGAAATTAAACGCAACATACACCTCTTTTGAAGAAAGCACAGGCTGTAATGAGTTTAAATATGGCATATATTTTTTCTTTACTGTGTCATATATTTGGATTTTATATTTCAATTCTGAAATAGGTATATTAGTGTCAACCTTACAGCCCAAGTGGAAGATTTTCATATTTTTCCTTAATTTATATCATCAATATTTAAGCTATTTGAATAAAGCATTTGTACTTTGATTCTTTCAGGTTCTAGCGAGTAGAATACTTCCGTATAACCATTTTCATCAGTTTTACCCTTATGGATTTGGGCATCTTTCAAATAAGCTACATATTCTGTATGCGCGTAGGGATTCTGGTCGTCATCCAACATTTGGAAACGTAAGGCGTAGCGTTTACTTGCTTCAAACAAAGGCAGCTTCATTGATGCATAGCTATTCGCCCCATTCACCACCAACGGCGCCCTCACCC
>NZ_KV799898.1:0-4334 GCF_001810105.1 Neisseria sp. HMSC068C04 | reverse complement strand
TCCTTCCCCCTTTACCACAGGCATTATCACAGATGCTATATCAAATCCATTGTCATACTTGAATACCCAGCCTGATCAGAGTGGATACTTTTAAGTGAGGAGAGATGAAATACTATTTCAAAAAAGCTTACCGAAACAATATGCCATTTATGGAATTTGATTTAACTAATAAAAAACGATTAGCTACCCAAGATTTGGATTAGGAGATGATATGATGATCAAAATTTTATCCACCATACTAGTCAGTATGCTATTGCTTACTGCATGTGATCTTGGCAGGGAGCTGGTGAGCTCAACGTTCACGATCTAGATGATATCGTTCCGCTACCTCCAGCAAAGCTGCCAAGTTGGGACGGTAAAATCGCCGTCCAACGTTTTGAAGAAGGTCCTGCTCCGGCAAAACCATCCGATGAACTGGTACGCAGATTGGCGCAACAGGCAGGATTGGATCCGAATACCGGGTTGCCGAAGTAAATAAAAGAGGCTGACAGGGGAGCAAGCCTGAAGGTCATCTGAAACATGGTTTTCAATAGTTGAGTTTCAAATTAGTTGAAACCGTACTTTCAGACGACCTTACGTCACAAACGGCCATGCTGTAATTGGCTTTTATAGAGAATGACTGTAAACGGTAATAATGTTGTACCGCTCTAAATTTTTAAACCACTACAATCAAAACATGATGAAGCATAAACCTATACCTTATGAGCGTCAGGAAATCATCCGACGTGAGCGCGAATTGGCTAAATATGCCAATACTATGGACAGTTTGTTCTGCATTCCTTTTACCAAACAGGGGATCGGCGTTGATGCCATATTGTCGCTAATCCCCTTTGTCGGGGATATTGCCGGACTTTTTCTGACAATGAAGGCTTTTCGCATGGGACGGGAGTTGGGCGTGCCGGAACATAAAATGCGTTCTGCCGTATATCTTGCTTTTGCCGATATGGTGCTTGGCATGATTCCTGTTGTCGGTACGCTTATCGATATTTTCTTGCAACCGAGCCGCCGTACTTTGAAAGTCATCAATGAACATGTGCGCAGCGAGTATGGTATAGACAGCGATCTGCATCTGGAGCGCCCATTCATGCATTTGGCTTTGGAGAAGAAACAGCAACAATCAGATTTTTGGCGAAAACCTGTTGCTGCTTGGCTTTATATGCATATACCTGATTTTTTCGGTTTGATTGTGTTGGTGCTGATGGGGTGGATAACGGTTGCAATGAGTAAATGGATATGGAGCGATATGGCTTATCTGTTTAGTGTTATTGCTGGTTGGTTTTGAATGTTTGTGAGAGATAAGGAAGAAAAGGGGATATTAGGCACGAAAATAGCAGAAAACTCGTGTTTGTTTTGGCTTTTGGAGAAAAGGCGGAACGGTAGAATACGAAGCAAGATGTGGAATCTGTAAAGAAACCATTTCAGACGGCCTAAAAGTTAACGTTCCTTGCTGTTGTTAAGATAAGTATTAAAACTTAAAAAATTAGATAAGGAAACTTTATGAATAAAATGCTGTTTTTTATTTTTATTTTTACTTCATTGTATTTGTTTATAGGTGTTGTTGATAGAACAGGGGAATTTGAAAATAATTATGTATTTTTTTTTTTTTAAAAACCGTGGTTTTTTCAGAGCATATACTACGACTCCATAGGAGAGCGTGATATACAAGATGTACCTAAACAGCAATTGAAACAATACCTATCATATTGTAATGCTAATATTTTTAATGAGTTTCCATGTACTGTAGAGGCACAAGAGGAAGTAAAAAAATATTTGAGTGAATCTTGTATTAAGTCCAAATGAGTTAGAGAATATCAATACACATAGAAAACTTCTTCAAACGCACCACTCGTATGATACTAATGGCACACGATGCTTGAGTGCTGTACCTTAGATTAGAAATCCAATATTTATAAAGGCCGTCCGAGACTTTTCAGACGGCTTGCTGATAAAGTGAAATTAAAATAGGCAAGAGAAATTATGTTTAAAAGAATTACTTTAATAGTAACTATTTTGATGGCCATAATTTCGTCTTATTCTTATTTTAGATATAGTGCATATTGTTATTATAAAGAAAAGACTTTATTTAGTTATAAGATTCCCAGTGATGGAGACCAATGTGCAAGGTTTAACGTAAGTAAAAATAAAAATATTGTTGTTTGCCTTGATAATGTAGGAAATTTTTTAAGCATAGATGGCCTTTATTCCGGAATATATTTATATGATGATCAAGGGGAACTGCTATCTTTTTATTATCTTCATAACGAAGTTTGGCAAAGTATGCCGTTAGACTTAAATTTGAATGAAGAAGGTATATTTAATCTAGGCCTATATGCTCAAACAGAATCCTTTTCTATAAATCCATCTATTTTCCATAGGATAGAAGCAAAATTTATTGACACTCTATGCTATAAATAAATTTTTATCTATATAATTTAGTATCTTAAAAGATAGATAAGGATCTGTTGGTATTTTCATCCCTAAAATAATATCATTCTCCCTAAAAAAATTGAAGTATTTTGAAATAATAGGCAAAGTTATGACAAAGAAAAAAATAGTGAAATGATTTGGTTTCTTTATATTGATATTTGGATTAGTTGAGTATTGGCGGATAACGGGGATGGGAGAAGAGATAAAAAATATTTCCGTGAGCAGTGATTGTTATCAAAATAAATACTTAGTGAATTATCAGGAAGGTTCTTGTGGACTATATTTTATGCAAAATCCTGAAGCAATTTACCGTGAATTACGCTACAAAGATAACCCTAAATGTGAGTATTTATATCAACATAAAGTAGAACGTTTAGAACAAATAGAATTGGAAAAAAAGATTTTGGCAGATAATCGCAGAATTTTAAAGAATAGAAAAACTTTTGTATGTACGGGATGGAACGGCTTTAGGATAGCAATCTTTATTGCCGATGAAAAGGATAATTTGCTCTACTATTATCGAGATACATCCCTATTTGGCACTGAATTGGTTCCTGAAAATTTTGCAAGACCCTCTATCGATGATGAATATATTGGCTGGAGTGGCGGTCCTGTTGCCCCATTGCATCCCAATCTCATTCAACGGATAGATGCAAAAATTATACAGTGGCTGGTTGAGTTGTTTTATTGAGCAGAAAGAGCTCCACTTTGAACTAACTCTCAGTTTATCTTTTACCAAATTTATGATGAAAAGGCACAAGAAATAGGTAAGCAACCATCTGCAAGAAAAGTGCAGATGAGTCCTTCCTCTGCTACAGGAACAGCTAGTCGACCAAAGAGAGATAACGGTGCAAAACATACATCTCCTCAATTAAGGTAGAGAAATGAGGTAAAGCAAGTAAATTCCGTGGATGGGAAGCCTGTTACAGTGGTTAAGAAGAATAGAGAAATACATAATCAAAATAAAATAAAAATTAATAAACGTCATCCTCAATTTCAAGATAAAGTGAGAATGTTTATTAAAAAAGCGTATGAACAACATTAAATTAAATTTAATTAAGAATTATGCAGGGATAAATAGGATGATTTGTATGCAAAGGGAGAACAATGCCTGGATCCATAGTAACAAAAGTAAAAGGAGGGAAAAGGAATCATAATTTTATTTTGGACTCGCAATAGATGTGTTTCCAATCTGGCAAGATGGCAGGATCCACATGAAAAAGGAAGATGATGCAGAGAATATTAGATTACTGAAATTAATCGTACATATAGGAATTGAAGAGGGGTTAGCATGGGGAGGAAATTGGAAAATTTAAGGATTATCCTCATTTCGAATTGAAGGTTGGTAAAAATATGGCTCAACTAAGAGCAACTGTAAAAGCTGCAGGTGATGGTCCTTTAGCTGTTAAATATGATATTTAGATGGAGTTGTTATGAAATCATTAAATATAATGCTAGCAATATTTACATTCTTTGTCTTATTATGTCAGAATGCATACGGAGTAAATTTAATTTTTACTTCTGAACTTGATGATGAAGAGTCAAGTTTAGAGGGAGGGGAACTAAAACTATTTAAAGATAGGTTAAATCATTGTTTTATTACTTCAACTTACTATGGTGAGACAGGTAAATCTTTGTATGTATATAATTTTAAAAAGGGAAATACGTTAAGTTCAGGTACGTATAAGGAGTTTAGGTTTAAGGATGGTTATATTTCTAAAGATAAAAAAAATATATATATACTAATTAATAAGAAAGAATTAAATATTAATCATACTGAGGTTAGAAATGATTTTACTAATTTAATTAAGAGAATACCTAAATCAATTATTATTAAAAATTGTAACAATTAATTGTCTTTATAATCTATAAGTGAGACCTTTGCAATAACATAGGTTACTAAAATT
>NZ_KV799897.1:0-2854 GCF_001810105.1 Neisseria sp. HMSC068C04 | reverse complement strand
TCCTTCCCCCTTTACCACAGGCATTATCACAGATATCATATCAAACCAATTGTCATGATTCATTTGATTGCTTATACAACTATTTTATCTGTTAAAAGTGAAGTATATTCGTTGAACCTTTTTATTTTCGCATACCTTATTGCCTGGTTGCATTGCATATTCTGTAATTATTATCAACTTATAAAGGTAGATATACTGGCTGTATCATTAAAAATGTAAACAATTTAAATATCTAAGAAAAAACGGAGGGAATAGTTTTGACTTTGACGATTAGGAACCTAGAAAAATTTAAATGGTTGGTAATATGGGATATATGATATTAACTCTTCAGGTGCTCTGGGAGGAAATTGGCAAATACGCCTTTTTTCTGATCGTCAATGCCTACTGCATCATCAGAATGTATCAAAACCGTCATTGGAAATATTGCGCAGTTATTTTTATTTTGCTCAATGGCTGGGTAATTTACAGATATTGGATGGAAATCATTAACTCTTATCTATATTGGAATCAATAGAGTAGTCAACAGGTCGTCTGAATGAAACACAAGAAAACAAATATCCTTTTAGGAATAGTAGCAGCAGGCTATCTCAGTATTGCATTGGCAAATATAGGATTAAATGGAATGATTGATGGCCACGGCAATCCCGAGCAGGCAAAAGGCATGGCTTGGGGTGTTAAGATGGCGGAGGCTATATTGGTTAACGCCACACCGGAAAATTCTTCATATTTGACGTTGGGAGCATATGCGGTAGACGTATCTAATAAGTACAGTTCTGATTTTTATTTGCAGAACGGAACGGTCTTGCGAAACTTCTTTGGTACAGGCTCTATCTGGGGTCGAGGAGGATACTTAGGAAGAACGGCAGAGTTTGATTTACTTCCCGAAAGGTTAACTTTTACCTATTTATCCCGGTTTGAAAATAAATTTTATCAGCTGGACGAAGCTCTTCCTACAGACAAGATACGTCCTATGATGGCAAAAAGTTACAGGGTATTCAATAATGCAGTAGAGGATACTGAAACTCCGCGATATGAATCTCCCAATAATTTTGAATTAGCTGTTGCTCCTGGTGGTTGGGTTACGTTGAATTTGACCAGCACTTTTATTCATAAGGAATTAATGTCCTGGCAAGCAAGAGAAATTGTACCTTCTTTAGAAGAGGCTGCTAAACACCACTTTAATGAAATGTGGTATTACGATGTTGAGTCTTATCATGACCCTAAAAGAAGGGCTGAATACTTAGATAGAGTACGTAAAGAACACCCCGATTTCTATCACACTTATATAGCTGGATCCAAAAAGGTCAGTGCAGAATGGTATAAACAAATGCAAACAAAATATCCATGGAATTTGGAAGTTGAAGTGGATGGAGGAGAATGGAACGGCGAATATTATATGGAATTCGCCAATACAGAGCGCTGGACGGCCATCGGTAAGGAGAGGATAGAAGAAGAGAAGAAGGCAATGAAGGCGATGCCAACTTACATCAGGATATGGTTAATAGACAAAGAAACGGGTAATCGGTGGGGCATCAGATTGCATCCATTTAAGACTGAAGAACAAGAACAGAATGATTATAAAATCATATACGATGATGACCGACTAAACGGGTTATACAAGATATTTCAACAGGCGTTCCCCGGAAGGACTCGGGCGCATAATATCAGTACACCTTCAATAAATCAGTTTGCCACGTTGAAATTGAAGTTCAATGATCATTTTGAATTAACAGAGGCATATCTTCAAAAAGATGGACAAAAATTCGCATTGCCAGATGCTAAGCTTCATCAACGTTATGAAATGAATAATACTGCTTATTACTAATATTATTAGGAAAATACGGCTTTGATAACTTTATTCGTCATGAAAACCAATCAGTCGAGGAGAACTTCTGCCTGCCGGTAATCCCATTTATTGGGAAACTACCGTTTGGCGACTACTCAAACTCGAGGATAAAGGGTAATTTTGTTTCAATGAAAAAGAGTTGGAAGAGCTTCAAAAGTAAAAAGGGGATAATTAAAAGCTATCTGAAACTAAATTAGGGGTTCAGACGGTCTTTTAATGTCAAAACCACAGGCTACCATTGGAACGGCTACAACCAACTCATTAAAATAGAAAACTGCAACGGCAGTACGCGACCCCTTCCCTTAGGTAGGTATTCCGCCACGACAGTCTGGACGGCACAGCCAGAAGCCACGCCTAGCATCACCGCAAGAAAATAAATATGTTTACATATCAAATAAAAGAGAATTTTTTTGATCTTATAGAAGAATTTTTAAATTTATTGAATCAAAGAGATTTTAAACAGCTTGAAATTAAATTTCAGCTTAATATAAATGTGTATGATGAAATTTTGGAAGAACTAGATTATGAAAATATTTCAGATAAAAATTATCATTAGCACCTAAAGAAATTGCGTTAACTGCACAAAATGATAACAGAGCAATATTTGAAATATACAGAATGAACAATACTGAAGAAATTATAGGGGGGCGAAAGTTGTTTATATGCAGATAGTGAAGAAACTAACCTAACATTAGAAGGTTCAATTTATAAAAAAGATAATAAATACATATTTTCTTATCATGGTATTCGAGCATAAATTTAATCTTAAGAATGCTGAGTAGAAAGTAGATCGGATTGAAAATACAAAATATCAAGGCCGTTTGAAAAGCTTATCCCCCTTTTCAGACGGCCTTTTCAGTTAAAAATATTGGATCGCCATGAAGTAAAGACATTCATGGTGTCCGCTTAGCCTTGCGACTAGGACCCTGAAACCGATCCGCTGCTGGAAATCCCGCCCGAACCCCAAGAGCAGTCCGAAGCGCAGCCTGAATTGGTTTATTACCAACT
>NZ_KV799896.1:0-33701 GCF_001810105.1 Neisseria sp. HMSC068C04 | reverse complement strand
GGAATTTTGCAAAGGTCTCAGGCCGTCTGAAATCCTGTTTCAGACGGCCTTCACGCAAAAGCCATAAACCGCTTGTTTTGTGGTAGAATCAACAAGATTTTTGCCATACGAAATTACAGATAATCATGACCGACGCAACCATCCGCAACGACCATAAATTTGCACTTGAAACCCTGCCTGTCAGCCTTGAAGACGAAATGCGCAAGAGCTACCTCGATTACGCCATGAGCGTAATTGTGGGGCGAGCCCTGCCGGATGTCCGCGACGGTCTCAAACCGGTACACCGCCGCGTGTTGTACGCGATGCACGAGTTGAAAAACAACTGGAATTCCGCCTATAAAAAATCGGCGCGTATCGTCGGCGACGTTATCGGTAAATACCACCCACACGGCGATATAGCCGTTTACGACACCATCGTCCGCATGGCGCAAGACTTCTCCATGCGTTATGTGTTGATCGACGGTCAGGGCAACTTTGGTTCTGTCGACGGCTTGGCCGCGGCAGCCATGCGTTATACCGAAATCCGCATGGAAAAAATTTCCCATGAAATGCTGGCGGATATTGAAGAAGAAACCGTTAATTTCGGTCCCAACTATGACGGCAGCGAACATGAGCCGCTGGTATTGCCGACCCGTTTCCCTGCGCTGTTAGTCAATGGTTCGTCCGGTATTGCCGTCGGTATGGCAACCAATATTCCGCCACACAATTTGGGCGATACCATCAATGCCTGCCTGCGTTTGTTGGACGAGCCTGAAACTGAAATCGACGAGCTGATCAATATCATCCAAGCTCCCGATTTCCCGACCGGCGCAACTATTTACGGCTTAAGCGGCGTGCGCGAAGGCTATAAAACCGGCCGCGGCCGCGTGGTAATGCGCGGTAAAACCCATATCGAGCCTATCGGCAAAAACGGCGAACGCGAAGCCATCGTTATCGATGAAATCCCATATCAAGTCAACAAAGCCAAGCTGGTTGAGAAAATTGGCGAGTTGGTACGCGAAAAAACGTTGGAAGGCGTATCCGACCTGCGCGACGAGTCCGACAAATCCGGTATGCGTGTCGTGATCGAATTGAAACGCAATGAAAATGCCGAAGTCGTTTTGAACCAACTCTACAAACTGACCCAGCTGCAAGACAGCTTCGGTATCAACATGGTGGCCTTGGTTGATGGCCAGCCGCGTTTGCTGAACCTGAAACAAATCCTGTCCGAGTTCCTGCGCCACCGTCGCGAAGTCGTTACCCGTCGTACTTTGTTCCGCCTGAAAAAAGCGCGTCATGAAGGCCATATTGCCGAAGGTAAAGCAGTTGCTTTGTCCAATATTGACGAAATCATCCGTCTGATTAAAGAATCTGCCAATGCGCCGGAAGCCAAAGAAAAACTGCTGTCCCGCTCATGGCGCAGCAGCTTGGTTGAAGACATGCTCAGCCGCACGGATTTAGACCTGCACATGATGCGCCCTGAAGGCTTGCCAGAGAATTTGGGTCTGCACAGCCAAGGCTATTATCTGAGCGAATTGCAAGCCGATGCCATCCTGCGCATGAGCCTGCGTAACCTGACCGGCCTCGATCAGGAAGAAATTGTCGGCGAATATAAAAATCTGATGAGTAAAATTATTGATTTTGTGGATATTCTTTCCAAACCAGAGCGCGTTACCCAAATCATTCGCGAAGAATTGGCAGACATTAAAGCCAATTTCGGCGATGAACGCCGCAGCGAAATCAATCCGTTTGGCGGCGATATCGCCGATGAAGACCTGATTCCGCAACGCGAAATGGTTGTTACCCTGACTCATGGCGGCTACATTAAAACCCAGCCGACAACTGATTATCAGGCGCAACGTCGCGGCGGTCGCGGCAAACAGGCGGCGGCAACCAAAGACGAAGACTTCATCGAAACCCTGTTTGTTGCCAACACGCATGATTATTTGATGTGCTTCACCAATTTGGGCAAGTGCCATTGGATTAAAGTGTACAAACTGCCGGAAGGCGGCCGCAACAGTCGTGGTCGTCCGATTAATAACGTTATCCAATTGGAAGAAGGCGAAAAAGTCAGCGCCATCTTGGCCGTCCGCGAGTTCCCGGAAGACCAATACGTTTTCTTCGCCACTGCACAAGGCATGGTGAAAAAAGTCCAGCTATCTGCGTTTAAAAACGTCCGCAGCCAAGGCATCAAAGCCATCGCACTTAAAGAAGGCGATTACTTGGTCGGCGCAGCGCAAACCAGCGGTGCGGACGATATTATGCTGTTCTCCAACTTGGGCAAAGCCATCCGCTTTAACGAATATTGGGAAAAATCCGGTAACGATGAAGCAGAAGATGCTGATATCGAAACCGAAAACGAAGATTCAGACGGCCTGGATGATGAAAATGCCGAAAACGCATTGCCAAGCGGCAAACACGGTGTCCGTCCGTCCGGTCGCGGTAGCGGCGGTTTGCGCGGTATGCGCCTGCCGGCCGATGGCAAGATTGTCAGCCTGATTACCTTCGCCCCTGAAGCCGAGCAAAGCGATTTGCAAGTATTGACCGCTACCGCCAACGGCTATGGCAAACGCACCCCGATTGCCGATTACAGCCGTAAAAACAAAGGCGGCCAAGGCAATATCGCCATCAATACCGGTGAGCGCAACGGCGATTTGGTTGCCGCGACTTTGGTCAGCGAAACCGACGATCTGATGCTGATTACCAGCGGCGGCGTCCTAATTCGTACCAAAGTTGAGCAAATCCGTGAGACCGGCCGTGCTGCCGCAGGTGTCCGCCTGATTAATCTGGATGAAGGCGAAACCTTGGTCAGCTTGGAACGCGTGGCCGAAGAGGCTGAAGATGAAGCCGCTTTAGAAAGCGATGCAGCTGAAAACCAAGTGGTAGAAGCTGAAGATACTCCGTCTCAAGAATCTTAAACATCAATGAAAAAGGCCGTCTGAAAAGTTTTCAGACGGCCTGCTTATTCCAAAAGAAAATCCCGTGAGCGCAACCGAACCGTTCGATTTACCTCTTTTTCTGAAAAATCTGCCCAATCTGCCGGGCGTGTACCGTTTTTTTGACGAAGACAACAATGTTTTGTATGTCGGCAAAGCGGTCAATCTCAAGCGGCGCGTTTCCAGCTATTTCCAAAAAAACGACCATTCGCCGCGCATCGCATTGATGGTAAAACAGGTTCACCACATCGAAACCACCATCACGCGTTCCGAAGCCGAAGCGCTGATTCTCGAAAACAACTTCATTAAAGCCCTGTCGCCGAAATACAATATCCTTTTCCGCGATGACAAAAGCTATCCTTATTTGATGCTCAGCGGCCATCAATATCCGCAAATGGCGTATTACCGCGGCACGCTGAAGAAGCCTAATCAATATTTCGGCCCGTATCCCAACAGCAACGCCGTGCGCGACAGCATTCAAGTGTTGCAAAAAGTCTTTATGCTGCGCACCTGCGAAGACAGCGTATTCGAGCACCGCGACCGTCCTTGTTTGCTTTACCAAATTAAACGCTGCACCGCGCCTTGTGTCGGCCACATCAGCGAAGAAGATTATCGCGACAGCGTGCGTGAAGCCGCGACTTTCCTCAATGGCAAAACCGACGAACTGACGCGTACCTTGCAACACAAAATGCAAACCGCCGCCGCCAATCTGCAATTTGAGGAAGCCGCCCGTTACCGCGACCAAATCCAAGCGCTCGGCATTATGCAGAGTAATCAGTTTATCGACAGCAAAAATCCGAACAATCCCAACGATATCGATTTGCTTGCGCTGGTGGTTTCAGACGGCCTGGTTTGCGTACACTGGGTCAGCATCCGCGGCGGACGGCACGTCGGCGACAAAAGCTTTTTCCCCGACACCAAAAACGATCCCGAGCCAAACGGACAAGATTACGCCGAAGCCTTCGTTGCCCAACATTATTTGGGTAAAAGCAAACCCGACATCATTATCAGCAACTTTCCCGTTCCCGATGCGCTGAAAGAGGCTTTGGAGGGTGAACACGGCAAGCAGATGCAGTTTGTCACCAAAACCATAGGCGAACGCAAAGTCTGGTTGAAAATGGCGGAACAAAACGCGCAAATGGCGATTGCTCAACGCCGCCTGCAACAAAGCAGCCAGCAACACCGCATTGATGAACTGGCCAAAATCCTCGGCATGGATTCAGACGGCCTCAACCGCCTTGAATGTTTCGACATCAGCCACACGCAAGGCGAGGCCACTATTGCGTCCTGCGTTGTGTACGATGAGCAAAACATCCAGCCTTCGCAATACCGCCGCTACAACATCACGACTGCCAAACCTGGCGACGACTACGCCGCCATGCGCGAAGTGTTGACGCGCCGTTACGGCAAAATGCAGGAAGCCGAAGCCAACGGCGAAAGCGTCAAATGGCCGGATGTCGTGTTGATTGACGGCGGCAAAGGGCAAATCGGCGTAGCCGTATCGGTATGGGAAGAACTTGGGCTGCATATACCTTTGGTCGGTATCGCCAAAGGCCCCGAGCGCAAAGCCGGCATGGAAGAACTCATACTGCCTTTTACCGGCGAAGTCTTCCGCCTGCCGCCCAATAGCCCGGCTTTGCATTTATTGCAAACCGTACGCGATGAGTCGCACCGCTTTGCCATCACAGGCCACCGCAAAAAACGCGACAAAGCACGCGTTACTTCCTCACTCAGCGAAATCCCCGGTATCGGCAGCAAACGCCGCCAAGCATTGCTCACCCGATTCGGCGGTTTGCGCGGCGTGATTGCGGCCAGCCGCGAGGACTTGGAAAAAGTTGAAGGCATCAGCAAAGCATTGGCGGAAACCATTTATGAGCATCTGCACTGATTGGTTTGAACAGCAAAAAGGAACAATATGAAACCTGTCATCATCAAAAATATCGAGATCGGCAAAGGCCTGCCTAAAATTGCCGTGCCGCTGGTGGCCGCCAATACGCAGGAATTGGAGCAGGCTTTGCGCGTATTGAAAGAGACGGCTTTTGACATTATTGAATTTCGTGCGGATTTTTTTCAAGAGGCGCTTGATGCTGATTTTATTGCCGAGCAATTAGGCATCGCTCGACAGGCTTTTCCTGACAAGCCCTTGCTGTTTACGTTTAGAAGGGCGCAAGAGGGCGGCAATACGCCTTGTTCTGATAACTATTATTTTGAACTATTGGAAAAAATCATCCGTTCCAAACAAGCCGATATTATCGATATTGAGCTTTTTGCCGAGGAAAGCGGCGTAAAACAAACCATTGCTTTGGCGCATAAGTATCAAACTGCCGCCTTACTTTGCAATCACGATTTCCAAGCCACGCCGTCTTTGGCAGACATTACAGGCCGTCTGAAAACAATGGCCAAGTGGGGTGCGGATATCTGCAAAATTGCCGTTATGCCGCAATCGCCGCAAGATGTATTGACCTTATTACAGGCAACATATGATGTTTCACAAATTATCGACCGCCCGGTTATTACTATGTCTATGGGTAAAACCGGAGTCGTCAGCCGCTTGGCCGGTTCAACTTTCGGCTCGGCCGTTACCTTTGGTGCAGCACAAAAAACGTCTGCCCCCGGCCAAATTGATGCCAACGAATTAAGGAAAATCTTGGCGATTTTGGGGTAGTTTAATTATTAATATTCAAGTCCGTCCGAAAAATATTTTTCAGACGGCCTGATTTTTTTAAATTTATTTCTTTTAATTTTAAATAAAACCTGTAACAATAGGCTTCCTATTTTAATAACTAGAGGAGAAATAAAATGACTACTACTAAAGAAAACCTGGCGAATCCAGGTCCAGTAGGCCTGTGTGGCTTTGCATTGACAACTTGGTTGCTCAGTCTGATTAACGGCGGCTTTTTTACTGCTCAAGAGGGTGTCGGCTTAGTTTTGGGCATGGCTCTTGCCTTTGGTGGTATCGCCCAAGTTATTGCCGGTATGTTTGAGTTCAAGAAAGGTAATACGTTTGGCTTTACCGCTTTTATCAGCTATGGCGCCTTCTGGTGGACATGGGCTTTGTTTACCATCTTTTTCAAAGGTGAAACAGCTCCGGCATTTATCGGCTGGTATCTCTGCGCATGGGGTATGTTTTCGCTGATGATGTTTGTGGCCACCTTGACCAAGCCTAAAGTATTGAGCGGTATTTTCTTTTTCTTGACACTGACTTTCTTTGCTTTGGGTATTGGCGATGGTATGCAAAACCACAGCATCGTCCATATCGGCGGTTGCTTAGGCTTGGTAACTGCACTTGGTGCGTTCTACTTGGCAGCGGCAGAAGTCATCAACGAATCTTTCGGCAAGACGGTTTTGCCGGTTGGAGAGCGTAAATAAGCTTAACCATGCAAAATGCCGTCTGAACGGTGGACATGAAATCAAGGATTTCAGCCACAATGTTCAGACGGCATTTTTTTATTTGTCTTCAAATAAATCGACATCAAATAAATCCGGCTCTTTGATGCGCTCCCGACAATCGAGCTTGATGTCTTCAGTAACCCGGCAGCAGCACGGCAAAATTTCTCCGGGCGCGACAAAAGCGAGCGGAAAATTATCATAAGAGACTTTTCCATCCAAGATTTTGATCCGGCATGAACCGCAATAACCGCTGCGACATTGGTATTCAACCTCGTGTCCGGTGCGCTCCAAGCCCTCCAATAAGGTTTCGCCTTGTTGGAGTTGGAAGGTTTTGTCGTGTGTGCTAATGAGTGCCATGTGTGTTTTAGGGCATAGAGGCCGTCTGAACAATGTTTCAGACGGCCTTAAATATATAAATTCAAATAATCAAGCCTTTTTCCCACAAGGCCAAAACGACATGAAGCTGGCTGTTATATTTTTTTTCATTACCCACAATTTCGCGCCAGAAAACGGATTTTTTCTGATTTGCCCATTCGGGATCATTTTTTAAAAGGCTGACCGCTGCAACGGCATATTCTCCGTTTTTGGAATGTTTGGTTTTGACTTTTTCCGGGTTGATTCCTTTAACCAACCCCGCACGACACAATCCCAAAAATGCATTCTTTGGGCATCCTTTTTTTCTAATTGACTCCTTGATGGGAAATGATGCCGCAATCTCTGTCCAAGCTTGTTCCATATCTTCATATTTAGAATATGATTCAGCTGCTTTTACCGCAATGTCGCCATAAATCTTCATTTTTGGTTATACCTTGAGGATTGAAAAGAGATTTTCAGACGGCCGGTTACGCCCAAAGGCCGTCTGAAACGCGGTTTACAGCTCGAAATCGCCCAAATCGTCCGCGCTGACTTCCGAATCAATCTGACCGATTAAGTAAGAAGAAATTTCCACTTCCTGCGGCGCAACCTGTACATTGTCAGAAGACAGCCATGCGTTGATCCAAGGAATCGGATTTTGGGTCGCACCTTCAAATCCGGCAGGAAGGCCAACCGCCTGCATACGCAGATTGGTAATGTATTCAACGTATTGAGCCAGAATTTCCTTGTTCAGGCCAATCATTGAGCCGTCTTTAAACAGATAGGCCGCCCATTCTTTTTCCTGCTCGGCTGCTTTTTTGAAGAGGTTGAAACACTCGTCCTGCAATTCATTCGCAATTTCAGCCATTTCAGGGTCATCGGCACCGGCGCGCATCAGGTTGAGCATATGCTGGGTGCTGGTCAGGTGCAGGGCTTCGTCACGGGCAATCAGCTTGATGATTTTAGCGTTGCCTTCCATCAATTCTCGCTCGGCAAAGGCGAACGAGCAGGCGAATGAAACGTAGAAGCGGATGGCTTCCAATACATTGACGCACATCAGGCAGAGATAGAGCTTTTTCTTCAACTCGCGCAAAGATACGGTAATGAGCTTGCCGCCGACATTGTGCGTGCCTTCACCCAACAGATTGTAATACTGAGTGTATTCAATCAAATCATCGTAATAGCAGGCAATGTCTTCAGCACGGGCGATGATGTATTTGTTTTGCACAATATCATCGAACACGACTGACGGATCATTCACGATATTGCGGATGATATGAGTGTAGCTGCGCGAGTGGATGGTTTCGCTGAAGCTCCACGTTTCAATCCAAGTTTCCAGCTCGGGAATCGATACCAAAGGCAAGAACGCAACATTCGGGCTGCGTCCTTGAATCGAATCAAGCAGGGTTTGGTATTTCAGATTGCTGATGAAAATATGTTTTTCGTGTTCGGGCAGATTGGCGTAGTCGATACGGTCGCGCGATACGTCGATTTCTTCCGGACGCCAGAAGAAAGACAATTGTTTTTCGATCAGTTTTTCAAATACTTCGTATTTCTGCTGGTCATAACGGGCAACATTTACCGGCTGACCAAAAAACATTGGCTCTTTCAGCGCATCGTTTTTGGTTTTGGAAAAGGTGCTGTAGGACATGGTCAGGTGTTCGCAGGACATAGCGGTTTTCTCTTTACTAGGAAAAGAATTTACATTTCAAAAAAGAATTTTATTACATAAATTAACAGCATATATCCACAAATATTTTTCCTAATGACGTTAATTCACATATACCTTTTTTTAACTTTAACTTCTTTTCTATTAAGTAATTTTCGATATCTGAAGTAGAAATATTATTATCCAAAGCAATTTTATCTTTAGGATATTTTTCTAATAATTTTTGAACTTGCAATCGTCTATTCGTAACTAGATTATTTCTACTTAAATCCATAAACAAGTTAGTAGTGTAAAAATCTGCATATACTTTTTCATCTGTAAAATAATTATCCAGATCAATTTTTACCAAACCTAATTGAACTAAGCTATCTATAGACACAGCTATTTTCTCTATGTTCTGCTCTCCAAATACAAGACAGACAATTTCACTTAGAATATAGCTTCCATCTGTATTATTATCTTCAATATAATATACTCCAATAGCTATACTTTTTAACTCTTTCATTAATTGAAGTAGTCTAGCATCATGGGAGGATAAAGACTTAACTTTTTCAACAAAGCTATTGTGGATCTTTCCATTATTTCTAGCATCGAAAGAAGCTGATACTAACTTCGCAAATATTTCTCTAAGCTCCTCTTCTTCAAGATAATATTGAGATGCTTCGATAGCAGGCCCTAAAATACTATATTTCGGTTCTTGAATTTCTTCTTGGGGAATTTTTTCTAAATTTTCATTAAGTCTATTACTGAAATCATCTAACTCTTTTTTCCTTTTCAGTTGCTGTTTTTCTAACCATAAATCAAAAGAACCAAATACTTGCTTCCATACTAGATTTAATGTATGAGCCGGTGCTTCAGCTCCCTTTGTCAATAACGTTGTAGCACCTGCAGTTAAAATAGTTATAGCTGTTGTATCCATAATACTCATATCCAATTTTCTTAGAAATCTTCAACAATCTTCAATATGCTCAAATCTTACAAGCCCCTCCAGCGCAGCCGTCATCTTGAATATCGGTCTGCGTATCGTCTGCGCCATCGCGGGTGTTGTGGTAGTACAGGGTTTTGACGCCGTATTTATAGGCGGTCAGCAGGTCTTTGAGCATTTGTTTCATGGAAACTTTGCTGCCTTCAAATTTGTTTGGGTCGTAGGCGGTATTGGCAGAAATCGATTGATCGACGAATTTTTGCATTACGCCGACAAGTTTCAGGTAGCCTTCGTTGCCGGGAAGCTGCCACAGGGTTTCGTAGGCATCTTTCAGGGTTTCAAATTCCGGTACGACTTGTTTCAAAATACCGTCTTTTGATGCTTTAACACTGACCAGGCCGCGTGGGGGCTCGATGCCGTTGGTGGCATTGGCAATTTGCGAGCTGGTTTCAGACGGCATGAGTGCGGTCAGAGTTGAGTTGCGCAGGCCGTATTTGACGATGTCGGCGCGCAGGCTTTCCCAGTCGTAGTGCAAAGGCTCGTTGCACACGGCGTCCAAGTCTTTTTTGTAGGTGTCGATAGGCAGTTTGCCTTGCGAATAAACGGTTTGGTTGAAGAGCGGACATGCGCCGTATTCTTTGGCAAGGTTTACCGATGCTTTGAGCAGGTAATACTGCATGGCTTCAAAGGTGCGGTGGGTCAGGCCAAGCGCGGAGTCGTCGCTGTAACGTACACCGTTTTTCGCCAGATAGTAGGCGTAGTTGATAACGCCGATGCCGAGCGTGCGGCGGTTCATGGTCGCGGTGCGTGCTGCTGCGACCGGATAGTCTTGATAATCCAACAGGGCATCAAGTGCGCGTACGGTCAAATCGGCAAGCTCTTCCAGTTCGTCCAAGTTGTTCAATGCGCCCAAGTTGAAGGCGGACAGGGTACACAAGGCAATTTCGCCGTTCGGATCGTTGATGTTGTCCAGCGGTTTGGTCGGCAGGGCGATTTCCATGCACAAGTTGGACTGATGAACAGGCGCAACGCGCGGATCAAACGGGCTGTGCGTGTTGCAGTGGTCAACGTTTTGGATGTAGATACGACCGGTACCGGCGCGTTCCTGCATCAGGGTGGAGAACAATTCTGTTGCCGGCAAAGTACGTTTGCGGATGTTTGGGTCTTGCTCGTATTGAGTGTAGAGGCGCTCGAATTCGTCTTGGTCGGCGAAGAAGGCATCATACAAACCCGGAACTTCATTCGGCGAGAACAGGGTAATGTTGCCGCCTTTAATCAAGCGGGTGTACAGCAGGCGGTTGATTTGTACGCCGTAGTCCAGTTGGCGGATGCGGTTGTCTTCTACGCCGCGGTTGTTTTTCAATACCAACAGGCTTTCGGCTTCGATGTGCCACAAGGGGTAGAACAAAGTTGCCGCGCCACCGCGTACGCCGCCTTGTGAGCAGGATTTGACCGCCGCTTGGAACATTTTGAAAAACGGAATGCAGCCGGTATGTTGCGCTTCGCCGCCACGAATTTCGCTGCCCAAACCGCGGATACGTCCGGCGTTGATGCCGATGCCCGCGCGTTGGGAAACGTATTTCACAATCGCGCTCGTGGTAGCGTTGATGGAGTCGAGGCTGTCGTCGCATTCAATCAATACGCAGCTTGAGAATTGACGGGTAGGCGTACGCACGCCGCTCATGATGGGTGTAGGCAGCGATACTTTGAATGTGGAAACCGCGTCGTAAAAGCGTTTAACGTAATCCAAACGGGTCTCTTTCGGATATTTGCTGAAGAGACACATGGCCACCAAAATGTATAAAAACTGCGGTGTTTCATAAATTTGGCGGGTAACGCGGTTTTGAACCAGATATTTGCCTTCCAGCTGTTTTACGGCAGCATAAGAGAAGGTCATATCGCGGCTGTGGTCGATATAGGCATTCAGCTCATCGAATTCTTCACGGCTGTAATCTGCGATGATGTGGCGGTCGTATTTGCCTGCTTCGGTCAGTTTTTTAACGTGATCGTAGAGGTGAGGCGGTTCAAATTCGCCATAAGCAATTTTACGCAGATGGAAAATGGCGAGGCGGGCGGCCAGATATTGATAATCGGGCGTATCTTGTGAGATCAGGTCGGCCGCGGCCTTGATGATGGTCTCATGGATGTCGTCGGTACGGATACCGTTGTAAAACTGAATATGTGATTTGAGCTCGACTTGCGATACGGAGACGTTTTGTAAGCCTTCCGCCGCCCAAGTAACAACGCGGTGGATTTTGTCTAAATTGATATCTTCCAAGCGTCCGTCGCGTTTGGTTACTTTAATATTCGTTGCTGCATTCATTATTCAGTCTTCCCATTAAAAAAACACAAGATACGGTATGTGATTGCTTTGAATGGCACAATATAATGTATTTTTCTTTGTTTAACTAGACTTGACAATGCGCTTTTTTCAGGGGCTGATTAAGGAGGGGGAAGGCTCAGACTAGGTTTCATGTGGCTTTGTGGCGATTTGGCATTATTTTGTATTTGCATCACATTTGGTCAGACATTGGCTAGAGGCTTATGAAATAAAGAAATTTATATTCGGCGTCTGTCTAAATAGAAGGTGTGTTAAATTTTGCAAAGCAAGAAGGATAATGTCGTAATTGATGACAATCGCCTGTCATGCAACACATTAGGCGGTTTGTTGATGTATCAGACGAGGCATATAATGGAAGAACTATCCGACCTAAACTGGGAGCGAATCATGTTGACACTGAAAACTTTAGGTTCTGCACTGACAGTGGTTGCCGTATTGAGCTTGGGTACTTATTCTGCCGAAGTGGCGGCCAAACCGCATGGCCATCATGTGAGCAAACACCAGCAGGCGAAGAAAAACAAATTGCATCCTGCTTGTAAGAGATACCTTGAGCGCCGTGCCGCTTGGTATCGCTATAAAGGCAACAAGGCTGAGTTGAGAGAAAACCGTAAAGCGGCAAAAGCGTTCCGCGGTTTGCCTTATGCCGAGCAAAAAATTCAATGCCAAGCTGCTTATCAAGCATTTGATGATT
The DNA here is from genome assembly GCF_001810105.1 of Neisseria sp. HMSC068C04. Classification (NCBI taxonomy): domain Bacteria; kingdom Pseudomonadati; phylum Pseudomonadota; class Betaproteobacteria; order Neisseriales; family Neisseriaceae; genus Neisseria; species Neisseria sp. HMSC068C04. Next base: position 21,416 of record NZ_KV799896.1, on the reverse strand, counting down.
TTGATCACGGCAAATTCCGCCGCCGTTAATCGTCTGATTTAATCAAAGGCCGTCTGAATGTTTCAGACGGCCTTTGATTTTTATTTCTCAACAATGATTTTGTTTTCAGCTTGAGGCTCGTATTGGGTAGATTCATCACCGTAATACAACACGCCCAGCTTGATGGGGATGCGGCCTTGTGATTTGCGGTGGGCATTGGAGTCGCGCAGGGAATAGGCGCATCCGCAGTATTCTTGTTGGTAGAAATGTTCGCGTTTGCTGATTTCAATCATGCGTGCACTACCGCCGCCTTTGCGCCAGTTGAAATCCCAATAAACCAGGTCATCGTAGGGCTTGGCAGCGCGATGGCCGCAGCCGTTGATCTGTTTCATGTCTTTCCAGCGTGAAATGCCCAGTGAGCTGGTGAAAACATGAAAGCCGTTTTCATGGGCGTATTGTGCCGCTTTTTCAAAACGCATGTCGAAACACATGGTACAGCGGATACCGCGTTCGGGTTCGAATTCCATGCCTTTGGCTTTGGCGAACCATTCTTTGCGGTCGTTTTCGTAGTCGTCGTCTTTATCGACAAAAGGGATGCCGAATTTGTCCGCAAAGCGCATGTTTTCTTCTTTGCGCAACATATATTCTTTGTGCGGATGGATATTTGGGTTGTAAAAATAAATGGTGTAGTCGATGCCGCTGGCAAGCATGGCTTCCATCACTTCGCCGGAACATGGGGCGCAGCAGGAATGCAGCAGAACTTTTTTATGGCCGCCCGGCGGAACGAGAATAGGGCGGTCAATATCGGTAACGATGGGAGTGTTTAATTCGGTCATGGTTGGATTCTATTTATTGTTAAGTGTTTCAGACGGCCTTGGATATCGAGGCCGTCTGAAATATAAGATGAAGCAGATATTTTAACAGAGCTACACTTAATGGAACAGTTTGCTACTGCTTTTTCTTTTCGTTCAAGGGCTTGAACTCTTGCGCATCCGGAGGCGGGGCTGCGAAGATGGTGTCTGGATTGGGGTGTGCCGCAAATTCTGCCAGCAGGTTGCGATAGTCCAGCGACTGCTTCATCAGTTCGGCAGCGGCGGTACGCAGATTGTCCACGTCTTCCGGCGGCAGATAGAAACTGGTCGGAATATTCAATACCTTGTCCCTCAGCTGGGACGGCGGAAGGTCTCTGAGATTCAGGCTGACGAAAGAGAAATAGATGTCTTCGTTCTGCTTGTCTTTGTTCCATTGGTCGACAAAAGCCCTGAAGCGGCGCAAAGACTCTTGCGAATGTTGGTCGATCGGGATATTCACGATGGCGGAAATGACATCGCGGAGGCCTGGTACGGCTGCGCTTTTATCCAAATCGCTGCTGACTTCGTTTTGGGCATTGACGTTGATGACGACAATATGGCGGATTTTGTTTTGTTTGATTTTGTGCGTCAGAATTTTTTCAGGATACATCTCCGTCATGTCCAAAAGGTTGCGCATGCCCAGATTGTCGGTCAAGCCGCCGTCGATAAGGTGGATGTAGGGACGGTTTTTGCTGTCGCTGTATTTTTGGAAACGCTCGAGAAATTCTTTTCGGGTTTGCAGTTGTTTTTTACCGGCTTCGCTGTCGGAGACAAGTTGCAGCGGCGGCGTGTATTGGCAATGGCCGCCGTTGTTATTAAGCGTAATCGGTGCAAACACCATAGGAACGGAGCTTGACGCGGCGACGGCACGGGCAAGTCGCAAGTCGCCCAAGTCGATACACATCGGGTCGAAATATTCTTGCGTAAAATTAAAACGCTCACCTATGCCCATATCGGTGGCGGAAATGATGGCAAACGGGCCTTTGGCATTTTTTTCCAAATCGCGGAAAGTGGTTTTGCCGAAAAGGTAGTTTTCAAACTGCTCCTGTAATAGATCGCCGCGGCCGTATTCAGGCGAGGCCAGTCGGGGCAGATTGGACATGGAAAAGGCTTGTTTGACAACTTGGCGTTGGAAGTTTTGGTGTAGGAAATGTTTATAAAACAGCGGAATGGTTTCTTCGCCCTTGAGTGCAAAGTACGCCGCCAAAACCGAGCCGCCGGATACGCCGACCACCACATCGACATGCGACATCAAAGATTGTTTTTTGCCGCCGATGGTAATCTGTTGCTTATGAAGCTGCTCCAACACGCCATAACCCAAGGCCGCCGCGCGCGTGCCACCGCCGGAGAACATCAACACAATAAGCGTATCGTCTTCGTCGTTGCGCTGAAGCCGGCTGGTTTCAAAGCGGTAGCCACGTTGCAGGTCGACCGTATCAATACTGGCGATAGGCTGATATTTCACCAGCGAGCAGGCGGATAATAGGGTTGCGGAGAGCAGGGAAAGGGCGGATTTAAAAGGAAATTTCGGCATAAACACAGGAAAGTCGGTTGTTCATTCAAAACGGATTATAAAGGTTTTCAGACGGCCTTTATAGAAGGCGGATTTTCAGACGGCCTTTTTGCGTCGATTTTCCGTTATAATCGACACAATCTTTATCTTTCCAAACCCTTATGGCGCAACCAAACCGCATCAACCACGAACCTATCTTTCTGCTTGCTTCCGCCCCGTGGCGCGAGAGCAGCTTGTGGGTGGAGGCTTTCAGCCGCCGTTATGGGCGGGTGGCTTTGTTGGCCAGAAGCGCGCGTAAACGGCAGAGTGAATTGAGGGGCGTGTTGGTGCCGTTTGTACCGGTGAGTGCGTCTTGGTATGGTTCGCAAGAGTTGAAGACTCTGCATCGCGCCGAATGGATAGGCGGGTGGCCGCAGCCGCAGGGCAGGGCTTTGTTCAGCGGATTGTATGTGAACGAGTTGATGCTGAAGTTGACCGTCCGCGAAGACCCGTTGCCCGAGCTTTACGATGTTTTGGCGGAAACCATGAAAACCATTTGTTGCGAGGCCAACCACATTGCCGCTTTGCGCCGTTTTGAATGGTCGCTGTTGACACGCTTGGGCTTTGCCCCCGATTTGTTCCATGACGGTAACGGCAATGAAATCAACGGCGAAGAAACTTATTGGCTCACACCGGAAGAGGCTGTGGTGCCCTTGGCCGAGGCCGACCGTTTCCATGCGCTCAATAAGGGTGTTGCCGTATTGGGTGCGACGTTAATCGATTTTAGGGAAGGCAGTTTCGTTCATCAGGAAAGTCTGGGTCAGGCTTTGAAAGTAACGCGGCTTTTGATTGACAACCTTCTGCCCGAGGGCATCAAGTCTCGGCAGGTTTTGCAGCAGTTGCAGCAGTTTGGTTTGGGCAGTTGAATTTTTTCAGACGGCCTTTGATAGGTAATGACTCAGGCCGTCTGAAACCTTAAAGAAAGGACATTATTATGTTGTTAGGCGTAAACATCGACCATATTGCCACCGTCCGCAATGCGCGCGGTACGATTTATCCCAGCCCTGTCGAAGCGGCGCTGATTGCGGAAACCCACGGTGCAGATTTGATTACCATGCACTTGCGTGAAGACCGCCGCCATATTAAAGATGCGGACGTGTTCGCCGTTAAAAACGCTATCCGCACGCGCCTGAATTTGGAAATGGCGCTGACGGAAGAAATGCTGGAAAACGCGCTCAACGTCATGCCGGAAGATGTGTGCCTTGTGCCTGAAAAACGTCAAGAAGTGACCACCGAAGGCGGTTTGGACGTATTGGCGCAACAAGATAAAGTGGCCGAATTCACCAAAATCCTGACCGACGCAGGCATCCGCGTGTCCTTGTTTATCGATGCCGACAACGCGCAAATCCAAGCCGCTTATGATGTCGGTGCGCCCGTTATCGAGTTGCACACCGGTGCGTATGCCGATGCGCACAGCCACGCCGAGCAAATGAAACAATTCGAGCGGATTCAAAACGGCGCGCATTACGCCAGCGATTTGGGTTTGGTCGTCAACGCCGGACACGGCCTGACCATTCACAACGTTACGCCGATCGCTCAAATTCTCGCCATCCGCGAGCTGAACATCGGCCATTCGCTGATTTCCCAAGCACTCTTCCTCGGCCTGCCAGAAGCTGTCCGCCAGATGAAGGAAGTCATGTTCAGAGCCAGAATGCTGCCTTAACGGCATCAGCCATACCGGCTAAGGCAATTGGCTTTGGCTGGTATCCACACTTTCAGACGGCCTGACTATTTAAACAAGGAGCAGACCCATGATTTACGGAATCGGTACAGACATTGTTTCCCTCAAACGCATTATCCGCCTGAACAAAAAATTCGGACTGGCATTTGCGCAACGCATTCTCAGCCCGGAAGAGCTGTTGGAGTTTCCACAGGCAGGCAAACCGGTCAACTATCTTGCCAAACGCTTTGCTGCCAAAGAGGCTTTTGCCAAAGCCGTCGGTACGGGCATACGCGGCGTGGTGTCTTTCCGCAATATCGGTGTCGGACATGACGCATTGGGCAAACCTGAATTGTTTTTTGCACCGGCTTTGACCAAATGGCTGGAAGAACAGGGTATCCGAAGCTGTCATCTTAGTATGAGCGATGAAGAGGATACCGTTATGGCTTTTGTCATTGCGGAAAAATAAGGCCGGATTTAAGTAGTCTGAAATAGAAAATCCTTTTCAGACGGCCTGAAGGGTTAGGTATTTGTTGAAGGTCGGGCGTATAGGCCCGACATCGTTTTTTTACGCATAAATCGGTAGGTGTCACTGCCTGCCGCATATAAGAATAATCTCATGATGACTGAAGACACACGTCCATTGGTGCAAGTGGTTGCCGGAATTTTGCTCGACCAAAACGGCCGCTACCTGCTCAGTTCCCGCCCAGAGGGCAAGCCGTATGCCGGCTATTGGGAATTTGCCGGCGGCAAGGTTGAGGCAGGCGAAAGCGATTTTCAAGCCTTGCAGCGCGAGTTTGAAGAAGAGCTCGGCATCCGTATCCTTGCCGCTACGCCGTGGCTGACCAAAGTCCATTCCTACGAACACGCACATGTACGCCTGCATTTTTTATGGGTGGAAACCGACCAATGGACGGGCGAAATCCAATCAAGGGAAGGGCAGAAATGGGCATGGCAAAAGGCAGGGGATTTTACCGTTGCGCCGATGTTGCCTGCCAATAGCGCATTGTTACGTTCCCTCTCCATTCCGCGCCAGCTTCAAGGCCGTCTGAAAAGCGGCTTGAGCGGTCAAAACAGCATGGGCGAATATCATGTTGCGCCGTATCTGTCGGCTCAGCATCAAACCGCCTCTGCCGTATTGCTGGATTTTGCCGATTGGCAACAAGGCAAGCCGATAGAAGCGTCCAGTATGTGGCCAGTCATTGAAAACGCCGAACAATGGCAGCAGGTGCAAAATGCCGATGCTGTCGTATGGAAAGTAGCAAATGAAGCGGCAGCCAAGCAAGTTGTCGATATTTTGGCGCAAGGCGTGGCTATGCCGCTGATTGTAGCTGCTCCGGAAAGCATGGTTTCCATTTATCGCGAACAGTGGCAGAGCATGGGTGTGCATGCTGTTTTGACCGATAATGACATTGAGGCCGTCTGAAATGAGTAAAAATCAAAAACTACTGATTGCCGCTGTTTTACTGATTGTGTTTGCGACGGCCAAACTGCTGCTTTTGGATTGGTGGCAGCGGCAACAGTCAAAAGCGAATGTAGTCGAATGTAATCTGACACAAGGCTGCGTCCTGCCTGACGGTTCAAAAGTGCGAGCGACCTCCATCAATACACACGAGCCTTTCGATATTGTGGTGGAGAATGTGCCGAAGAATACGGGCGCGGTCAGTATCAGTTTCAGTATGAAAAACATGGACATGGGCTTCAACCGCTACAATCTGACGCAACAATCGCCGCAAAGTTGGCAGGCTGCGCAAGTCCGCTTGCCGTTTTGCGTCGAAGGCCGCCATGATTACACTGCCGACATTACCATTGGCAAACAGACTTTTCAGACGGAATTTAGTGCAGAGTAGTCATCATGCAAAGGTCGTCTGAAAATTTAAAGGCAAAAATTTTAATTTTTTCAGACGGTATATTTAAAAGTTCTTTATAAATGAATCAATTATAAATTATTTTTAGATAGATTGTTTACAATTATTCTGACTATCAGCCAAAAGTACAAAAACGGACAGAAGCTAGGCCACATAAGGATTTGATGTGGTACAACCTGTCCGTTTTTTACATTTGTTGCAAAAAAATCGTTTATTAATAACTGAATTTTTTATAATTTTTTTGAAAAAAGTGTTTGACAAGACCGGTTTTATTTTTTAAATTTGTTTCCATAAATAAAAACTACATCGCACTACAAAGGAACATCATCATGAATCTGTATCAAATCACTCTCTCTTGTTATAGATTTTCTCCCATCTCTGCCGCTCCCGTCGCCGCCAGCTTATTGGCAGTCCCGACGGTCTGAAGGCTCTCAACCCGAATCCAGTTTCCGCATTCCTACAAACTTTTCGGGTTTTAATATATCTGTATCCCCAGCAGCCATTCATATATTGATTAATAAAAATTAAAAAACGTATACCTCCGCTTCAGCCTTATTGTATTTATTGCTTTTGATAACTATTTGTATTTATTGATTTTAAATTTTTAGATGGTTGATAACTGAAAATTTACATGCCGTCTGAAAACAGTTTTTTAGAACGATTGTTTCTTTTTAAACGGTTCGTTTTAAGTTGTGAAAAAAACGAGCCGTCCGATTCATACTGATAAAAAGTCTATAAAGGAGAAATATGATGAGTCAACACTCTGCCGGAGCACGTTTCCGCCAAGCAGTGAAAGAATCGAATCCTCTTGCCGTCGTCGGTTGCGTCAATGCTTACTTTGCACGATTGGCCACCCAAAGCGGTTTCAAAGCAATCTATCTGTCTGGCGGCGGCGTGGCAGCCTGCTCTTGCGGTATCCCTGATTTGGGTATTACCACAATGGAAGACGTGCTGATTGACGCGCGACGCATTACGGACAACGTAGACACGCCTTTGCTGGTGGACATCGATGTGGGTTGGGGCGGTGCATTCAATATTGCCCGTACCATTCGTAACTTTGAACGCGCTGGTGTTGCAGCGGTTCACATCGAAGATCAGGTAGCGCAAAAACGCTGCGGCCACCGTCCGAACAAAGCCATCGTTTCTAAAGATGAAATGGTTGACCGTATCAAAGCTGCCGTAGATGCCCGAGTTGATGAGAACTTTGTGATTATGGCCCGTACCGATGCGCTGGCGGTAGAAGGTTTGGATGCCGCTATCGAACGCGCCCAGGCTTGTGTCGAAGCCGGTGCAGACATGATTTTCCCTGAAGCCATGACCGATTTGAAAATGTACCGCCAATTTGCAGATGCAGTGAAAGTACCTGTATTGGCCAACATTACCGAGTTTGGCTCCACTCCGCTTTATACCCAAAGCGAGCTGGCTGAAAACGGCGTGTCGCTGGTTCTGTATCCACTGTCATCGTTCCGTGCAGCAAGCAAAGCCGCTCTGAATGTTTATGAAGCGATTATGCGCGATGGCACTCAGGCCGCAGTGGTTGACACTATGCAAACCCGTGCCGAGCTGTACGAGCATCTGAACTATCATGCCTTCGAGCAAAAACTGGATAAATTGTTTCAAAAATAAGTAACCGCTTTCAGACGGCCTTTCAACAAATCCGCATCGGTCGTCTGAAAAAATAAAACCCATAAAATACAAAGGAGAAATACCATGACTGAAACTACTCAAACCCCGACTTTCAAACCTAAAAAATCCGTTGCGCTTTCTGGTGTTGCGGCCGGCAATACCGAATTGTGTACCGTTGGCCGTACCGGCAACGATTTGAGCTATCGCGGTTACGACATTCTGGACTTGGCACAAAAATGCGAGTTTGAAGAAGTCGCCTACCTGCTGATTCACGGCCATCTGCCCAACAAATTTGAGCTGGCCGCTTATAAAACCAAGCTCAAATCCATGCGCGGCCTGCCTATCCGTGTGATCAAAGTTTTGGAAAGTCTGCCTGCACATACCCATCCGATGGACGTGATGCGTACCGGCGTATCCATGCTGGGCTGCGTTCATCCTGAACGTGAAAGCCATCCGGAAAGCGAAGCGCGCGACATCGCCGACAAACTGATCGCCAGCCTCGGCAGCATCTTGCTGTACTGGTATCAATATTCGCACAACGGCAAACGCATTGAAGTTGAAAGCGACGAAGAGACCATCGGCGGTCATTTCTTGCACCTGTTGCACGGCAAACGCCCAAGCGAATCACACATCAAAGCCATGCACGTTTCACTGATTCTGTATGCAGAACACGAGTTCAACGCTTCTACCTTTACCGCCCGCGTGATTGCCGGTACAGGCTCTGATATGTACTCCTGCATTACCGGTGCAATCGGTGCGTTGAAAGGTCCGAAACACGGCGGTGCGAACGAAGTGGCTTACGATATTCAAAAACGCTACCGCAATGCCGACGAAGCCGAAGCCGACATCCGCGAACGCATCGGCCGCAAAGAAATCGTGATCGGTTTCGGTCATCCGGTGTACACCATTTCCGACCCTCGCAACGTGGTCATTAAAGAAGTGGCACGCGGTTTGAGTAACGAAACCGGCGATATGCGCCTCTTTGACATTGCCGAACGCTTGGAGAGCGTGATGTGGGAAGAGAAAAAAATGTTCCCGAATCTGGACTGGTTCTCTGCCGTTTCCTACCAAAAATTGGGCGTACCGACTGCTATGTTCACACCGCTGTTCGTAATTTCCCGTACAACCGGCTGGGCGGCACACGTTCTCGAGCAGCGCAAAGACGGCAAAATCATCCGTCCGAGCGCAAACTACACAGGCCCTGAAGATTTGGCATTCGTGGAGATTGAAAACCGCTAATACGCGTAACAGCAGGGTGGGTCGCCTGCCCGCCCTATCTCGAAATGCCGTTTGAAAACAATGAATAAATGATGTTTTCGTTTTTCGACGGCCTAGTGCAGTATGCGAGAGAGAGAGCCGGCCGTTTGGAAAACATGCTGCTCTGCTGTCGTCATTCCCATACAGGCAGAAATTCAAAAGTTGAAATGTTCTGCTGTAAAGAGTGCTGAAAGATTTAAGTTTGGATTTCCGTCTATACGGGAATGATGGTAGCGGAGCAGCAATTTTTTTTCATACCGCGAATAGATTTCAGACAACAAGCAATAAAACAGAATTTATGGTTTCAGACGGCCTGAAGGTCCGAATCAATAGGCCGTCTGAAACCCCAAAACCAAAAAAAAGAATAGATTTAGGAGAACCGACATGACTGCCAACCAACGCTACCGCAAAGCTTTGCCCGGTACGGATTTGGAATATTACGACGCGCGTCAGGCGTGTGAAGACATCAAACCAGGCTCTTACGACAAGCTGCCTTATACGAGCCGTATCTTGGCTGAGAACTTGGTCAACCACGCAGACAAAGTCGACCTGCCTACACTACAAAGCTGGCTGGGTCAGCTGATTGAGGGAAAACAGGAAATCGACTTCCCTTGGTATCCGGCGCGCGTGGTGTGTCACGATATTCTGGGTCAGACAGCGTTGGTGGATTTGGCAGGCCTGCGCGATGCGATTGCCGAAAAAGGCGGCGATCCTTCCAAAGTGAATCCGGTCGTGCAAACCCAGCTCATCGTCGACCACTCTCTGGCCGTTGAATGCGGCGGTTACGATCCTGATGCCTTCCGCAAAAACCGCGAAATTGAAGACAGACGTAACGAAGACCGTTTCCACTTCATCAACTGGACAAAAACCGCGTTTGAAAATGTGGACGTGATTCCGGCGGGCAACGGCATTATGCACCAAATCAACTTGGAAAAAATGTCGCCGGTTGTCCAAGTCAAAAACGGTGTGGCATTCCCTGATACCTGTGTCGGTACTGACTCACATACGCCGCACGTCGATTCATTGGGCGTGATTTCCGTAGGCGTGGGCGGTTTGGAAGCCGAAACCGTGATGTTGGGCCGTGCATCCATGATGCGTCTGCCTGATATTGTCGGCGTTGAGCTGACCGGCAAACGCCAGCCGGGCATTACTGCCACCGACATCGTGTTGGCACTGACCGAATTCTTGCGTAAAGAGCGCGTGGTTGGCGCATTTGTCGAATTCTTCGGTGAGGGCGCAAGAAGCCTGTCTATCGGCGACCGTGCCACTATTTCCAACATGACCCCTGAGTTCGGCGCGACTGCCGCGATGTTCGCTATTGATGAGCAAACCATTGATTATTTGAAACTGACTGGTCGCGACGACGCGCAAGTGAAATTGGTAGAAATCTACGCCAAAACCGCAGGCTTGTGGGCAGATGCCTTGAAAACCGCCGTTTATCCGCGCGTATTGAAATTTGATTTAAGCAGCGTAACACGCAATATGGCAGGCCCAAGTAACCCGCATGCCCGTTTTGCAACTGCCGATTTGGCCAGCAAAGGCTTGGCAAAACCTTATGAAGAGCCTTCAGACGGCCAAATGCCTGACGGTGCAGTGGTTATTGCCGCAATTACTTCATGTACCAATACTTCCAATCCGCGCAACGTTGTCGCCGCCGCGCTGTTGGCACGCAATGCCAACCGCCTCGGCTTGCAACGCAAACCTTGGGTGAAATCTTCGTTTGCCCCGGGTTCAAAAGTAGCCGAAATCTATTTGAAAGAAGCAGGCCTGCTGCCTGAAATGGAAAAACTCGGCTTCGGTATCGTTGCCTTTGCATGTACCACCTGTAACGGCATGAGCGGCGCGCTGGATCCGAAAATCCAGCAGGAAATCATCGACCGCGATTTGTACGCTACCGCCGTATTGTCCGGCAACCGCAACTTCGACGGCCGTATCCATCCGTATGCGAAACAGGCTTTCCTCGCTTCGCCTCCGTTGGTCGTTGCCTACGCGCTGGCAGGCAGCATCCGTTTCGATATTGAAAACGACGTACTCGGCGTTGCAGACGGCAAAGAAATCCGCCTTAAAGATATTTGGCCTACCGATGAAGAAATCGATGCCATCGTTGCCGAATATGTGAAACCGCAACAATTCCGCGACGTTTATATCCCGATGTTCGACACCGGCACAGCGCAAAAAGCACCAAGCCCGCTGTACGACTGGCGTCCAATGTCCACCTATATCCGCCGCCCACCTTACTGGGAAGGCGCACTGGCAGGGGAACGCACATTAAGAGGTATGCGTCCGCTGGCGATTTTGCCCGACAACATCACCACCGACCATCTCTCGCCATCCAATGCGATTTTGGCCAGCAGTGCCGCAGGCGAATATTTGGCAAAAATGGGTTTGCCTGAAGAAGACTTCAACTCTTACGCAACCCACCGCGGCGACCACCTTACCGCCCAACGCGCAACCTTCGCCAATCCGAAACTGTTTAACGAAATGGTGAGAAACGAAGACGGCAGCGTACGCCAAGGTTCGCTGGCACGCGTTGAACCTGAAGGTCAAGTGATGCGTATGTGGGAAGCCATCGAAACCTATATGAACCGTAAACAGCCGCTCATCATCATTGCCGGTGCGGACTACGGTCAAGGCTCAAGCCGCGACTGGGCTGCAAAAGGCGTACGCCTTGCCGGTGTGGAAGCGATTGTTGCCGAAGGCTTCGAGCGTATCCACCGCACCAACTTGATCGGTATGGGCGTATTGCCGCTGCAATTCAAACCGGGTACCAACCGCCACACCCTGCAACTGGACGGTACGGAAACCTACGACGTTGTCGGCGAACGCAAACCGCGCTGCGACCTGACCCTCGTGATTCACCGTAAAAATGGCGAAACCGTCGAAGTTCCGGTTACTTGCCGCCTCGATACCGCAGAAGAAGTGTTGGTATATGAAGCCGGTGGCGTATTGCAACGGTTTGCACAAGACTTTTTAGAAGGAAATGCAGCGTAAGGTAAATTGGGCATAGTCAAAATGCCCGGGCTACGCTCAAAAAGGTTTTCAGACGGCCTCGAATGTTTGAGAGGCCGTCTGAAAAAACCATACTAGAAATACAAAGGAGAACTCAAAATGCCGCAAATTAAAATTCCAGCCGTTTACTACCGCGGCGGTACATCTAAAGGCATTTTCTTCAAACGTACCGATCTGCCGGCCGCTGCGCAGGAAGCAGGCGAGGCACGCGACAAAATCCTCTTGCGCGTACTCGGCAGCCCCGACCCTTACGGCAAACAGATTGACGGTTTGGGTAACGCCAGTTCGTCCACCAGCAAAGCCGTGATTTTGGATAAATCCGAACGCGACGATCACGATGTCGATTATTTGTTCGGACAAGTTTCCATCGACAAACCTTTTGTCGATTGGAGCGGCAACTGCGGCAATCTGACCGCCGCCGTGGGCGCATTTGCCATCGAACAAGGCTTGGTCGATAAATCCAAAATTCCTTCAGACGGCCTGTGTACCGTCAAAATCTGGCAGAAAAACATCGGCAAAACCATTATTGCCCATGTACCGATGCAAAACGGCGCAGTTTTGGAAACAGGCGATTTTGAGCTTGACGGCGTAACGTTTCCGGCAGCCGAAGTACAAATCGAATTTCTTGATCCAGCCGACGGCGAAGGCAGTATGTTCCCAACCGGCAATTTGGTCGATGAAATTGATGTGCCGAATATAGGCCGTCTGAAAGCTACGCTTATTAATGCCGGCATTCCAACCATTTTCCTGAATGCCGCAGATTTGGGCTACACAGGCAAAGAGTTGCAAGACGACATCAACAACGATGCCGCGGCTCTGGAAAAATTTGAAACCATCCGCGCGTATGGTGCGCTGAAAATGGGTTTGATCAGCGACGTATCCGAAGCCGCCACCCGAGCCCATACTCCGAAAGTCGCTTTTGTCGCTCCGGCGGCCGATTACACCGCTTCAAGCGGCAAAACCGTCAAAGCTGCCGACATTGACTTATTGGTACGCGCGCTGAGCATGGGCAAATTGCACCACGCCATGATGGGCACCGCTTCAGTTGCCATCGCTACCGCCGCCGCCGTGCCCGGAACGCTGGTTAACCTTGCAGCTGGAGGCGGAGCGCGTAAAGAAGTCCGTTTCGGTCATCCGTCAGGCACACTGCGTGTCGGTGCCGCCGCCGAATGTCAGGACGGACAATGGACAGCCACCAAAGCGGTCATGAGCCGTAGCGCACGCGTGATTATGGAAGGACAAGTCCGAGTGCCGGAAGATTGCTTTTAAGTTTTCAGACGGCCAAGCCATTAAACAAGGCCGTCTGAAAACCAAATAAGCAGATTTTAGTCAGGTAGCGATACCTGCAATGGAGATTAGGATTGGGCATGAAGCCTGACTAAACACCAAACCAAAGGCAATCTGGAAAGCTCTCAAATGTTTTTGCTCTTTTCAGACGGCCTGAAACCAAAAAACAATCAAAAATTCAAAGGAGAAACACCATGTCCAACCAACTCATTCTTGTTCTGAACTGCGGCAGCTCTTCACTTAAAGGTGCCGTTATCGACCGTAAAAACGGTAAAGTTCTCTTAAGCTGTCTCGGCGAACGTTTGGGTACGCCCGAAGCAGTCATTACGTTCAGCAAAGACGGCAAAAAATGCCAAACAGCTTTGACCAGCCGTAACGATCATGCCGGTGCCGTAGGTATGCTGTTGAAAGAGCTTGAAAAACACGGCCTGCACGACCGTATTAAAGCCATTGGTCACCGTATTGCCCACGGCGGCGAAAAATACAGCGAGTCTGTTTTGATCGACCAAGCGGTAATGGACGAGCTCAATGCCTGCATTCCGCTCGCTCCGCTACACAACCCTGCCAATATCAACGGCATTTTGGCTGCACAAGAGCATTTCCCAGGCCTGCCCAATGTCGGCGTGATGGATACTTCATTCCACCAAACCATGCCCGAGCGTGCCTACACTTATGCCGTTCCGCGCGAATTGCGTAAAAAATACGCTTTCCGCCGCTACGGTTTCCACGGTACCAGTATGCGTTACGTCGCCCCTGAAGCTGCACGCATCTTGGGCAAACCGTTGGAAGATATCCGCATGATTATTGCCCACTTAGGCAACGGCGCATCCATTACCGCCATTAGAAACGGCAAATCCGTTGACACCAGTATGGGCTTCACGCCGATCGAAGGCTTGGTAATGGGTACGCGCTGCGGAGACATCGACCCGGGCGTATACAGCTATCTGACTTCACACGCCGGTTTGGATGTTGCACAAGTTGATGAAATGCTGAACAAAAAATCAGGCTTGCTCGGTATTTCCGAACTCTCCAACGACTGTCGTTCTTTGGAAATCGCCGCGGACGAAGGCCATGAAGGCGCACGCTTGGCTCTGGAAGTCATGACTTACCGCCTTGCCAAATATATTGCTTCGATGGCTGTGGCTTGTGGCGGCGTTGACGCGCTCGTGTTTACCGGCGGTATCGGTGAAAACTCGCGTAATATCCGCGCTAAAACCGTTTCATATCTTGATTTCTTGGGTCTGCACATCGACACCAAAGCCAATATGGACAAACGCTACGGCAACTCCGGTATCATCAGTCCGACAGGTTCTATGCCTGCTGTTTTGGTCGTTCCAACCAATGAAGAGCTGATGATTGCCCACGATACTGCTCAGTTGGCCGGCTTTATGGAAGAAGTAGGCTAGGGTGGAGATTTTCTTAGACCATAAACAATAAAAAGTGCGGATTCATCATCCGCACTTTTTTAATTACATCTCAATCAAGCTACTTGGGTTTGATGCTCGTCACCGTTGCGCTCACGAACTACGCCCAAACGGTAAACGGTTTCGCCTTGTTCGCTTAAGAATGCTTGTACCGCATCGGCATCTTCTTTGGCAATGATAACGACCATGCCGATACCGCAGTTGAATGTACGGTACATTTCTTGGGTTTCCACATTGCCTGCTTTTTGCAGCCATTGGAACAGTTTAGGCAATTCCCACGCTTTGGCATCGATTTGTGCAACGGTATTTTCAGGCAAAACGCGAGGTACGTTTTCGGTAATGCCGCCGCCGGTAATATGGGCCATGCCTTTAATGGTGAATTTTTCCAAAGCGGCAAGGATAGGTTTCACATACAGGCGGGTAGGGGCGATGATGGCTTCGCGCAAGGTTTTGCCGTTGTCGAATTCCGCGTCCAAATCTGGATTGTCACGCTCGATGATTTTGCGTACCAAAGAGTAGCCGTTGGAGTGTGCGCCGTTGGAAGCCAAGCCCAAAACAACGTCTCCGGCCTGAATGCTGCGGCCGTTGATGACGCGTTCTTTTTCAACTACACCGACGGCAAAACCGGCCAAGTCGTATTCGCCTTCGGGATACATGCCCGGCATTTCGGCAGTTTCACCGCCAATCAAAGCGCAACCTGATTCTTCGCAGCCTTGGGCAATGCCTTTAATCACATCAGTCGCGCGGGCAACGTTCAGCTTGCCGCAAGCGAAATAGTCCAAGAAGAACAAAGGTTCTGCACCTTGAACCAAAATATCGTTGACGCTCATGGCAACCAAATCGATGCCGACAGTATCGTGTTTGTCCCAGTCGAATGCCAGTTTCAGCTTGGTGCCGACGCCGTCCGTACCGGAAACCAATACCGGATTTTTGTATTTTTTGCCGATTTCGACCAAAGCGCCGAAACCGCCCAAATCACCTAACACTTCAGGGCGCATAGTACGCTTGGCAAAAGGTTTGATGTTTTCGACCAGTTGATCGCCTGCGTCGATATCCACGCCTGCGTCACGATAACTCAAAGAAGTGCTCATTGGATTTCCTTATTCGGGTATGGGTAGATTGTCGGAGCGTATTTTATCTTAAATTGGAGGATTCAGGCTGAATTTTTTGGCATTATTGTTAACAATTTTATTTTATCTTAATAGCCGCCTCGCTTTCAGACGGCCTTTGTGAATCTGTTATACTGCTTATTTATTTTGAAAACCTTAAGCATCAACTGGGGAACACCTTTTTATGTATCAAAAGAAAGCGCGCAGTGTAAAACCGTGGATTATTATGGCTTGCGTTGTCGCAGCCTTTATTTGGCTTTTATATGCCTTGGGCGATGTTTTGACGCCGTTTATCGTGGCCGCCGTTTTGGCCTATGTTTTGAATCCCTTGGTCGAGTGGCTGCAATTGAAGCGTATCCGTCGCGCGCTGGCCTCTATGATTATTATGGCACTGGCTTTGCTGATATTGCTGTCGTTGGTACTGATTATCGTGCCTATGTTGTTGAACCAGTTTAACAATCTGGCCGAACGCCTGCCGCAAATCGTGGGCTTTGTTCAAAACAAACTGATGCCGTGGCTCAACAGCGTCAGCGGGGATTATATTCAAATCGATCAAGAATCAATCATCGCATGGTTGCAGTCTCACACGGGTGAGTTGAGCAATACGCTCAAAGCATGGATTCCTACCTTGATGCGTCAAAGTGGCAACGTCATCAGCGGCGTCAGCAATTTGGTGTTGTTGCCTTTGCTGCTGTATTACTTCTTATTGGATTGGAAACGCTGGTCTTCCGGAATCAGCAAATTGGTTCCACGCCGTTTTATCGAGACCTACACGCGTATCAGCGGCAATATGGATGAAGTTTTAGGCGAGTTTCTGCGCGGCCAGCTGATGGTTATGATGATTATGGGCTTGGTTTATGGCTTGGGCTTGATGCTGGTCGGTTTGGATTCTGGCTTTGCCATCGGTATGATTGCCGGTATTTTGGTATTTATTCCGTATTTGGGTGCATTTACCGGCCTTTTGCTGGCAACAGTTGCCGCGCTTTTGCAATATGGCTCATGGCAGGGGTTGTTGATGGTCTGGGCTGTATTCGGTGTCGGCCAATTCTTGGAAAGCTTTTTCATTACGCCAAAAATCGTCGGCGACCGCATCGGTTTGTCTCCGTTCTGGGTGATTTTCTCGTTGATGGCTTTCGGACAGCTGATGGGTTTTGTCGGTATGCTTGCAGGCCTGCCGCTTGCAGCCGTCACGTTGGTTTTATTGCGTGAAGGCGCATCTGCCTATTTCGGCAGCCATTTCTACAAACATAAATAAATCAATAATATTAAGGCCGTCTGAAATACAAGTTTCAGACGGCCATTGATAACAAAGGAAGTCTATATGTTAGCCATTATCGGCGGCAGCGGTTTGACCAAACTGCCGGAACTCGAAATTACAGAACGAAAAATCGTACGCACTCCATACGGCTTAACCAGCAGCCCTATTTTGTTCGGCAGGTTGGGGCGCTTGGATATTGTTTTCCTTGCTCGACATGGCTTCAGCCATACCATCGCGCCGCATGAAATCAACTACCGCGCCAATATCTGGGCGTTACACTCTTTAGGCGTTGAAAACATCATTGCCATTTCTTCAGTCGTCGGTATCAATCCCGATTTTGAAAACGGCAGTCTGGTGTTGCCGGACGATTTGATCGACTATACCTATGGCCGTAAAGATACTTTTTTTGAAGGCCAAGAATGCCCTGTCATCCATACCGATTTTTTCAACCCTTATTGCGATGAATTGCGACAAGAATTGTTGAATATCACGAAAGCGCACAATGTGCCGATTTACGACTCTGCCGTTTATGGCTGCCTGCAAGGCCCGCGCCGTCCAACTCGCGCAGAAATCGCCCGTTATCGACGTGACGGCGTAGATGTACTCGGTATGACCGGCATGCCCGAAGCCGTTTTGGCCAGAGAGTTAAAAATGGCCTATGCCCACTTTTGCAGCGTCAGCAGCATTGATTGCTTTGATAGCGGAGTAGGGACTGAGGGCTGTAATGAACAGACTTTTATGGCGATGACGAAAATCCGACAATTATTGAATGGTTTGTAACTGATAATGCCGTCTGAAATGATGTTTTCAGACGGCATTGTTTTATTTAAGAAGCCGTTTCACGCGCCCAATGGGGCAGGGAGGCTTTTTGTTTGCGGAACGAGGCAAGTTTCATGCCCCGACATTTTTCAAAAATCAATTCGACCCCACTTTGTAGCTGTAAAATCAAATTGGTATGCGTTTCCGTTTTAATAAAGTCAATATTGCGTTGCACCAAGCGCTGAATGACGGCATAAACATCAAGGCAGTCATTTGCAAAAAACCACGGATTCAACTTTACCCAACGGCCGCCGCTTAATGCAGCATCAGGCTGAAAATCAGCACGAATCTGTGTCAGCCGATTGTCGGAGAAATGCAGTTCGATATCGCCATAAAGCCAAATATTCCAGCCATTTTGCACCAACAAGCCTTTAGGGACGCAATCAGGCGCAGGAAACATCTGCAAAATAGACTCTGCCGATTGTCCGATTTCCAGATAGTCAAATCGGCCGGTATACAAAAAATCATAAATATCAACGGCAATAGGAAAGTGGTAGTGCATGGCAACAACCATAGAAAAGCAATTAACCAAGCTATCTTAAACTTAAAATATAATGAAATCAATTCTTATTACTATTTATTCAATATAAGAAAGGCCGCCTGGAATTTCAGACGGCCTTGTAGCTTTGGTTTAAACCGATATTGGTTTACTCAGCCTTTAAATCAGCCACGCATTGCTTATCGCGTGCCTCAAAAGCTTCCGCTCCACCCAAGAGCTTGAGTTGCTCCTCAGGGCTAATTTTGCCGAAGTTTCGGATTTGCTCGTCAGAGAGTTTGCTCAAAGGCTGATCCCACATGCAGACACAATAGTCTTGAGCCAATTTCTCGTTTTGCGGATCCAAACCTTTTGCCTTCAAATCAGCTTGCCATTTTTCAGCAAAAGGAATGTTTTTCACGCAAGATTCCACCACATTTTGTTTCATCTGAGGCTTGTTCATGGCGCATTGTGAGAGCAGGGCGGTCAGAGCCAGCAAAGACAAAATAATCCATGCCCAAATGCGGATGGTGCGGATTTTTGCCTTGGCTTTTTTTCTGGCTGTCAGTTGCTCTTCAGACGGCCTTTCCGTTTGTTGCTCAGTCATGCAGGCTTTCCATGCGGATCATGGTGATCGGAGCATCCACGCAGCTCAGTGCTTCAATCGCTGCGATAGCGCGTTTAACATTGTGTTCCACTGTTGTGTGGGTCAGAATCACGATTTCAGCAGTACTTTGATTAATCACGCCTTTTTGAATCAGAGCCTCGATAGAAACATTTTCTTTGGCCAAGAGTGCAGCAATTTGACCTAAAGTGCCCGGTTCGTCAGTTGCTTGAACGCGCAGATAGTAGCTGCTGGTAATTTCATCCATAGGCAAAATATTTTGCGCTTGAACTTGTGAAGGTTGGAATGCCAAGTGAGGAACACGATGGTCAGTTTCTGCTTCAATCAGGCGGGCGATATCAATGATATCGGCAACTACGGCAGAGGCAGTTGGCAATGCACCGGCACCTGCACCGTAATACAAGGTTTCACCAACCATATCGGCATTGACGCGGACAGCATTCATCACGCCGTTAACGTTAGCCAGCAGACGGCTTTCAGGAATCAGAGTAGGGTGTACACGCAACTCGATGCCTTTGTCGGTTTTACGGGTAATACCCAACAATTTGATACGGTAGCCAAGTTCTTCAGCATATTTGATATCGCGGCTGTCGAGTTTGCTGATACCTTCCAAATAGCAGGCAGAAAAGTTCATTGGCGTACCAAATGCCAATGCACTCATAATCGTAATTTTATGGCCGGCATCATGACCTTCGATATCAAAAGTAGGGTCAGCTTCTGCATAGCCCAAAGCCTGAGCCTCTTTCAATACGTCTGCAAACGCGCTGCCTTTTTCACGCATTTCAGTAAGAATAAAGTTGCTGGTACCATTAATAATACCGGCAATACTGCGGATTTGGTTTGCAGCCAAGCCTTCACGCAAAGCCTTGATAATAGGGATACCGCCGGCAACAGCAGCTTCAAACTGCACCATGACATTTTTTTCTTCCGCCAAAGGGAAAATTTCATTGCCGTATTCAGCCAGCAGTTTTTTATTGGCAGTAACAATGTGTTTGCCGTTTTCAATTGCTTTCAAAACCGCATCTTTGGCAATACCGGTACCACCAAACAATTCCACAACAACATCAACATCTTGATGTTGAACCAGCTCAAACGGATCTTTGATAAAAGCAGCATTCGGGCAAATTTGTTTGGCTTTTTCTTCGCTCAAATCACAAACAGCAGAAATACGGACTTCACGTCCCAAACGGCGGCTGATTTCCGCAGCGTTGTCCTGCAATACAGTAGCCGTACCGCCACCGACTGTACCCAAACCTAAAAGACCGATATTTACTGGCTTCATTGTGTCTCCTTTTGAGCCGATACTTTAAAATAATCACGAAAAACCAAGGCTTGTTATAATCGCTCGCAATCGTAAATTCTGAGCAAAGCATCAATGCACAAGGTCAAACGTTGAATCCTACCTGATATTGCTTGATTTTGCACCTTTTTTTGCAAGTTTCCCAAGTCCGTCTGAAAAATCGTTCTACCATAAAAACAGGAATTGCCAATGAAAATCACAGAAAACCATATCGATGAAGCCGCATCATTTTTTTCATCCTCACAAGGCATATTGCAAATCGGGGAACAAACATACTCAGAACCCATTTTCTGGCAAGATGGTAAAGTGAGCATTATTCCTCAAACAACCATCGAAGAATTAAACGAACAAATTTTTATATCAACAATTGAAACAGTAGAAAACCGTCCAGAAGTCATTATCATAGGTACAGGAGCAAAACAAAAATTTCTGCATCCCAAAATTGCTGCAGCCTTATCAGCCTACGGAATCGGCTTCGAATGCATGAACACAGCCTCAGCTTGCCGAACTTTAGTTTTACTGCAAGGAGAAGAACGAAGCACATGGGCTTGGTTGTGGCCATAATTTGTAGAAAAAACTATTGCATCATACTAGTCTAAGTTCGCATAATTTATATTATGTTAAATTCATATACCTAGTATTGTAGTCTATTAATTACAGTTTCTCTTAATTCTACAACCACTTACAGTATTCAAAAACAAAGGTCGTCTGAAATCTTAGACGACCTTTTGTTCTACACTACATCAACGTTCACCCTTTAAAACTTGGGTTCTTTCTGTAAATAAGGCAGTAAATCGGGATCCTGATAGCCCTCATCGATTTTATAACCCTTGCTGACCAGCATGGCCTCCTCTTTTTTACGTTTTGCCAATTCTATGTTTCGGTAGCGTTGCCAGTATTCCGGCAGGCTGGAGTTGATTTTATCTATTTCTTCTTGAAGTTTATCGATATCATAACCGTCAGGGATAAACGTGTGATATATGTCATTTCGGGTGCTGTGGCGTGCGGTCGTAAATGAAATCCGCATCATATACTGCCCCCATTCTTTAAAACTTAATGTTTTATTGATGTCATCTAAATCTTCTTGGTCTTTGACGGTTGAGTCAAATGAAAGAGTCATTTCAACACCATCTAAATAAAAGTATGCGAAAATGGCTCGTTGTCTTATCACACTATACCATGTATTAAAATCGGGAACTGTACCGGGATCGTTAATTTCGCCCAAGCCAAAATTTTCTTCATCTTGGAAATATCTGATGGCATCTTTACCTGTCAGCCGAGGACTGGATAAATAAATATAACGTTGCCAGCCACTGT
>NZ_KV799895.1:0-33974 GCF_001810105.1 Neisseria sp. HMSC068C04 | reverse complement strand
TTTAGGGGATTTCGGGGAATTTTGCAAAGGTCTCGGCCTTCGTTATTTAATAAATTGAATTTAGTTGCAGCCAGAATCTTTGTCCGCAGCCTGCAAACTCAATTCTTTGCGTTTTTTAGCCCTTTCATAACGGCAGCGTTGGCGCGGTGTATTGATTTCCAAAGGCGGTACAGGAACCGGCTTACCGTCTTCAACGGCAACCATGGTGAAGTAGCAGCTGTTGGTATGACGCACTTCGCCGGTGTGGATGTTTTGCGCCTCTACACGGATGCCGACTTCCATAGAAGTACGGCCGGTGTAGTTGATGCTGGCGTAAAAAGTTACCAGTTCGCCGACATGAATGGGCTCTTTAAACAATACTTTATCTACAGACAGAGTAACGCAATAGGTACCGCTGTAACGGCAGGCGCAGGAATATGCCACTTGGTCAAGCAGGCGCAGAAGATCGCCACCGTGAACATTGCCGCTGAAGTTTGCCGTATAAGGCATCATCAGCTCGGACATGATCAGTTCATGGGAAGGTAGTTGGCGTTCCGGTTTCATAGTTTCTTCTCCTTTTGATATTTATTTTTTAATTGTCTGAAAACTTCAGACTGCACGTGTGCCAAATCATTCTACCGTTTTTAAACGTTGGATTTCAACCCCTTACCTACCCGTTTACAGCCACTTTCTACGCGAAAAGAAAATCAGCAGTCCGATGATGATGCACAGCATCACACCCAAAACCATGAAATAGCCGTAATGCCAATGCAGCTCGGGCATATTGTCGAAGTTCATGCCATAGATGCCGGTGATGACGGTCAGCGGCATAAAGATGATGGTGATAACCGTCAACACGCGCATTTGCTGGTTCATGCGGTTGGATTGGAAGGAAAGATAAATGTCCATCATGCTCAACACCATATCACGCGAGGCATCAAGTGACTCGATAAGCTGCATATTGTGGTCGTACACGTCGCGCAGATAGACGGTCGATTCGCCTTTGAAAATAGCAAAATCGCCGCGTACGGCCAGTTGGTAGAACACATCGCGCAATGGCAAAAGCGTGCGCCGCAGACGGACGGCATCGCGCTTGAGGCGGTGAATCTTACTGAGAATATCGCTGTTTTCATTTTTAAACAGGGACTTGTCTATTACTTCGACACGGTTGTTGTACGACTCCAAAACGATGAAATAGTCATCCACAATGCGGTCAAGCAGGCAATAAGCAAGAAACGCTGTATTTTTGTTCAAAATATTGTGCGGATTTTCGTGCATCTGCCGACGGAGATGGCTGAACAAGCCCAATGGTTTTTGTTGGAAAGACAACACAAAATCTTTGCCGATAATCACGTACACTTGGTCAGAATGGAGCTTGCCCGTGGAGGTATAGTGGTAAACCTGTGCGGCAGTAAAAACATAGCTGCCGTAGTCTTCGATTTTCGGACGTTGCTTGCGGCTGAGAATATCTTCAATAACCAGTTCATGGATACCATAAGGCTCAAGCGCGTGTTTAAGCAAGGCAACATCATTGATGCCGACAAAATGCAGCCAGTTGATTTGGCCTTCTTGCGGACGGGTAATATCAGGCAAGTTTTTTCCGGCAAGATAATCATGCTGAACGAAGGTATCGGCGGAATACAAGGTTTGATGGATGGCAGAGCGCGGCGCATTGTCGGTATTGCTGCGCTGCATGGCTTGGTCTTGCAGAGTGTCGGTTGTCTCAACTGGATTGGCTGGTTTGCTCATAAAAATAAATCATGCTTTTTTTAGTTAGAATGAATTGTACAGACAGAAAAGGCCGTCTGAAAACTGATTTTCAGACGGCCTGACAATATCGATCAACGCTTGATTAGGCTTGAGGCGCGGTTTTCTCCAACTCCAATGCAGCAGCAAGCAAGGACAGGCGCGCCATTACGCCGTAAACATAGAGGCGGTTGTGTTCGTTGTCCACGTCGCAGTCTTTTTCAGAGCGCGGCATACCGAGCGAATCCCATTGTTCAAATACACGTTTGCAGGCTTCGGGGGCTTCTTGGGAATTATCGCCGCTGCCGGTGGGGATGCTGTTGGACAGCGGAACAAACACCATACCGCCGGCGTTGAGGTTTTCGTCTGCACCACGGCCTTCGTGTACACGGAAGAAGCCACCGATAACGAAACGGTCCATCATATAAACGACGGGTTCGCACACGGCGCCGTTCATGGTTTCATAGGTATAAATACCTTCTTGGACAATGACTTCGCTAACTTCCAAGCCTTCTTTGACTTTCGCCATTTTATTGCGGTTTTTACGGTTCAATCCGCGTACTTCATCCGCAGATTTAACGCTCATCACGCCCATGCCGTAAGTACCCGCGTCGGCTTTGACAATCACGAAAGGCTGGTCGGTAATGCCCAATTCGTCGTATTTGGCTTGAGTTTTCGCCAATACGCGCTCTACCGCACCTGCCAATGCATCCTCGCCTTCACGCTCTTGGAAATCCAAACCACTGATTTTTTCAAAATAAGGGTTAATTTGCCATTCGTCGATGTCAATCAGCTTGGCAAAGTCGGCAGCAACTTGGTTGTACGCGCCGAAATGTTCGGTTTTACGGCGAGTCGTCCAGCCGCCGTGCAATGGAGGCAATACGGTTTGACTGATGTCCTTAAGGATTTCAGGGATGCCTGCAGACAAGTCGTTGTTCAACAGGACGACGCAAGGTGAGAATCCGTCTGCAAGATGTACACGCTCACGGGTACGCAATAAAGGCTCAAGCAAAATTTTGTCGCCCAACGCGGTTTCAAACTCGGTTGGCTCAGTCACTTCAGGATTCAGGCTACCCAAGCGCACTTCATATCCTGCCGAACGCAAAATCTCGCTGAGTGCGTAAACGTTTTGCAGATAGAATGTGTTGCGTGTGTGGTTTTCAGGAATAATCAATACGGATTTTGCCGTTTCGCAGGCGCGTTGTACTGCGTCTTGCGCCGCGACTGCCGCCAGCGGGATGAAATTCGTATTTAGGTTATTGAAACCACCGGGGAACAAGTTCATATCAATAGATGAAATTTTGTAACCGGCATTACGGATGTCAACCGAACCATAAAACGGCGGACGGTGTTCGTTCCATTGCGAACGAAACCATGCTTCGATTTTGGCGTGGTTGCACAAGATTTTCGCTTCAAACGCCTGAAGTTGCGACAGATGTTCGGCAGCCATTACCGGTAATTTCATTCTCTATACCTCTTTGTTAAGTGTGGATATTAAGTGAGAATGATAGAACTTTTTAGTGCATTTCGACAAGTATTCTTTCAGATAAGATGCATCTTTTTGTCAACAATTCTACAATTTGTCTAATTTTTGATAAGCGTTTTTGAAACTTTGCGACAAATTTTAAAAATTGGACAAATTTCTATTGCGCAGCCCCTATAAAAAGCCTAAAATCCGCCCATAAACGCAAACCATCATTCATACCTAACAATAGCAAAGAATACTCATCATGAGCGCACAAACCCTTTACGATAAACTTTGGAACAGCCACGTCGTCCGCGAAGAAGAAGACGGCACTGTCCTGCTTTACATCGACCGTCACCTGGTTCACGAAGTAACCAGCCCGCAAGCATTTGAAGGCTTGAAAATGGCCGGCCGCAAACTCTGGCGTATCGACAGCGTGGTCTCCACAGCCGACCACAACACCCCGACCAGCGACTGGGACAAAGGCATCCAAGATCCGATTTCCAAGCTGCAAGTCGATACTTTGGACAAAAACATCAAAGAGTTTGGCGCACTCGCCTACTTCCCGTTTATGGATAAAGGCCAAGGCATCGTACACGTTATGGGCCCGGAACAAGGCGCTACCCTGCCCGGCATGACCGTTGTCTGCGGTGACTCGCACACTTCTACCCACGGCGCATTCGGCGCATTGGCTCATGGTATCGGCACTTCCGAAGTCGAGCACACCATGGCGACCCAGTGCATTACCGCGAAAAAATCCAAATCTATGCTGATTGCCGTTGAAGGCCGTCTGAAACCCGGTGTTACCGCCAAAGACGTAGCACTTTACATCATCGGCCAAATCGGTACGGCAGGCGGTACAGGCTACGCCATTGAATTTGGCGGCGAAGCCATCCGCAGCCTTTCTATGGAAGGCCGCATGACCTTGTGCAATATGGCGATCGAAGCCGGTGCGCGTTCAGGCATGGTTGCCGTCGACCAAACCACCATCGACTATGTAAAAGGCAAACCTTTCGCACCTAAAGGCGAAGCGTGGGACAAAGCCGTCGAATACTGGCGCACGCTGGTGTCTGACGAAGGCGCCGTATTCGATAAAGAATACCACTTCAAAGCCGAAGACATCGAGCCTCAAGTAACTTGGGGTACCTCGCCTGAAATGGTTTTGGACATCAACGGCAAAGTGCCTAATCCTGCCGAAGAAACCGATCCGGTCAAACGCAGCGGCATGGAACGCGCCCTTGAATACATGGGCTTGGAAGCCGGTACGCCACTGAACGAAATTCCTGTCGATATCGTCTTTATCGGCTCTTGCACTAACAGCCGTATCGAAGACTTGCGTGAAGCCGCCGCTATCGCCAAAGGCCGTAAAAAAGCGGACAATGTACAACGCGTATTGATTGTTCCAGGCTCCGGTTTGGTGAAAGAACAGGCCGAAAAAGAAGGCTTGCACGAAGTATTTATCGAAGCCGGTTTTGAATGGTGCGAGCCGGGCTGCTCTATGTGCCTCGCCATGAATGCCGACCGCCTGACCCCGGGACAACGTTGCGCCTCCACTTCCAACCGCAACTTCGAAGGCCGTCAAGGCAACGGCGGGCGTACGCACCTTGTCAGCCCCGCTATGGCTGCTGCCGCTGCGGTAAACGGTAAATTTACCGACATCCGTACTATGGCATAATCTTTCAGACGACCCCATCAATAGAGGTCGTCTGAAAACACCTTGCCCAAGCAAATTCCCCATTGTTGCGCAAAACGTCTGAAACCTTTTCAATCATTTATCACTTGAAAGGAATCCATTATGAAAAAACTGTTTGTATTAGCTACCGCAGCCCTTATCCTATCTGCCTGTTCCAGCACTTGGACTTGGAGTCCGGTACGCCTTTAAACGAAATTCCTGTCGATATCGTCTTTATCGGTTCTTGCACCAACAGCCGTATCAAAGACTTGCGCGAAGCCGCCGCCATCGCCAAAGGCCGTAAAAAAGCGGACAATGTACAACGCGTATTGATTGTTCCAGGCTCCGGTTTGGTGAAAGAACAGGCCGAAAAAGAAGGCTTGCACGAAGTATTTATCGAAGCCGGTTTTGAATGGTGCGAGCCGGGCTGCTCTATGTGCCTCGCCATGAATGCCGACCGCCTGACCCTAGGACAACGTTGCGCCTCTACTTCCAACCGTAACTTTGAAGGCCGTCAAAGCAACGGCGGACGCACCCACCTCGTCAGCCCTGCCATGGCTGCCGCAGCCGCGGTTACCGGCCACTTTACCGACATCCGCACTATGGTTTAAAGTATTTTCAGACGGCCTTTATTCATCAGGCCGTCTGAAACAATACCTTGCTCAAGTAAGTTTTCCTATTGCGCAAAACGTCCGAAAACCTTCTTAATCATTGATAACTTGAAAGGAATCTAGTATGAAAAAACTGTTTGCATTGGCTGCCGCAGCCCTTATCCTGTCAGCTTGTTCCAGCACTTGGTCCGGCGCAAAAGACGATACCAACCGCAATTGGGACAAAACCAAAGAGACTGCCGAGCGCGTAGCCGATAAAACCAAAGAAACCGCTGAACACGTTGTCGACAAAACCGGCGAAGCCGTTAAAAAAGGCGGCAATGCAGTAGGCCGCGGCATGAGCCATGTTGGAGAAAAAATCGAAGCCGCTACCGAATAATTCGGTAAATCAGGCCGTCTGAAGCTCCAGACTCCGTTTCAGACGGCCTGATACCTTATTAATTGTTCAGACATTTTCACGATTCCAAGCAAAGGAAGAGACAATGAGTAATCCGTCAAGCTGGTTTGGTATTCACGCTCATGATTTGGATCGCGCCAAAGCCTTTTACGAATCCGTATTCGACAAACCCCTGCAAGACGTTGGCGGCAACGGATTCCGTTTCATTATTTTCCCAGCCGATTACACCCAACACGGTACAGCCGGCATGATTTGGCACGACAGCAATGCCCAGCCCGGTCACGGCGGTACAACCATTTTCTTCAATTGCCCGGATTGTGCCGAAACAGCAGAAAAAGCCGTTGCAGCAGGCGGCAAACTGTTACAAGAGAAATTCCGCATTGCCAACGGCTTTGTAGCATTTATCGAAGATACAGAAGGCAACCGAATCGGTTTGCACAGCGCACGCTAACCCGAATAGCCATAAAATTTCCCATTATTACTATAAGAATCTGACATGAAAGCCTTTACCAAAATTACCGCCATCGTCGCCCCGCTCGACCGCAGCAACGTCGATACCGATGCCATCATCCCCAAACAATTTCTGAAATCCATCAAACGCAGCGGCTTCGGCCCCAATGCCTTTGATGAATGGCGTTACCTCGACCACGGCGAACCGGGCATGGACAACAGCAAACGTCCGTTGAATCCGGATTTCTCCCTGAACCAGCCACGCTATCAAGGCGCACAAATCCTGTTGACGCGTAAAAACTTCGGTTGCGGCTCTTCACGCGAACACGCCCCTTGGGCATTAGACGACTACGGCTTCCGCGCCGTCATCGCCCCCAGCTTCGCCGACATCTTCTTCAACAACTGCTACAAAAACGGCCTTTTGCCTATCGTTTTGACAGAAGAACAGGTGGACCAGCTTTTCAAAGAAGTTGAAGCCAACGAAGGCTATCAGCTCTCCATCGACCTTGCCGAACAAACCCTGACTACCCCTAGCGGCGAAACATTCACATTCGACATTACCGAACACCGCAAACACTGCCTCTTAAACGGCTTGGACGAAATCGGCCTGACCCTGCAACACGCTGACGAAATTCACGCCTTCGAAGAAAAACGCCGCCAAAGCCAGCCTTGGCTGTTTAACGGTTGATATACAAAAGGCCGTCTGAAAAATTTAAGTGTTTCAGACGGCCTTTACTGAATGCTTTGGGATAGTCTATGAGATCATTCGACGAATTAATCCAAACCCAAGACCCTGCATGGCCAGTGATTCAAGAGTGGCTTACGAAAGCAGCAAACAGTATTGAAGTTCTGCCACGTACGCTTGAAAAGTCACAGAAAGAACTTGTCAAAACCCAAGTAACAATACGTTCGTTTATGGGCGCTGTCGTTTATGAAACCGGTGGCATCCTTATCGATAACGGCTGGTTGCGGATACTTGGCTCCGGTAGCGCGAAGCTACCTCGTGGTTTAGGAAGTTGGAATCTAGGTCGCACACAATCCGAGCCAGCAGGCCCTGCTCCCTATTATCTGTTTGCTGATGATGTTGCTGGAGGCTATTTTGCGATTAATGGTGGAGGATTGAATGGCAAAGTAGGTAATGTTTTCTACCTACCACCGGATACACTGGAATGGGAAGATTGCGGTAAAGGTTATGGCGACTTCTTAAATTGGGCATTGACCGGCGATTTACAGTTGTTTTACGAAAACCTACGTTGGGAAAATTGGCGCGAAGAAATCCATGATTTGAATGGTGACAGCGTTTACACGTTCTTTCCGTTTTTATGGACTGAAGAAGGCAGCGATATAAACCAAGTCAGCCGCAAGCGTATTCCTATCGCTGAACATTATGCTTCCACTTTGGAGCTGCACAAAACAACTCCATAAAAGCCCTTTCAGACGGCCTTGTTATCAGAATACAAATAAGGCATCCTGAAAACCGTATTGGCTTCACATCCTGAAGTTTAATTTCTACCTAACCACACCATGATTACCGACACCATAAGCAATGCTCCTCGCTACGCTGCCTTGCATCCCGACTTTTCCGAAGCCTTCCATCTGTTGCAGACCTTGGATTTTGCCAAGCTGCCGGACGGCCAAGTGCTATGCGAGAATCCCAATATCCGTATTTTTATCGGCAGCGAGCCGATGAGGACGCAGAGAGAAGCCCAGCCTGAAGCGCACTTAAAACACATCGATATTCAAACGCCGATTGATGGCAGCGAAACATATGGCTGGATAGACAGAGGCCGTCTGAAAAACGGTTTAGGCTACAACGAAAAGCGCGATATAGAATTTTTTAACTGCGAACCGGAAACCTGGTTGACCTTGGAGCCCGGCGAATTTGCGCTATTTTTCCCAAATGACGCGCATGCCCCATTGGTTGGCGACAGGGCGAATATACGCAAAGTTGTTTTTAAAATCCGTGTTGAAACCGAACGTCTATAATATTTCAGACGGCCTTATCCCCTTATTCAGGACAAAATATGTCTTTTTTCAGTAGGTTGTTCCGCTCCAAACCTAAATTAATGACTTGGCAGGGATTTGTCGAATACTTTGCCCGTCGCATTCAAGAAGAATTGGATCTTGAGGCAAAAATCGACTGGGGCGAAACTATTGCGTCTTCACCTATCATTGTCCATTTTTCCGAAGACGATGAAGCATCGTTCAGCACATATTTGAGCAACCATTACACAAGTTATCTGCAAAATCCCGAGGCCTTGGAGGCTATTGTTGCAGCCAATTTAGCGGTTATCTATAAGATTCAAGACACTGATGCCAGTGTTTCAGCACAACAAATTCTTCCGACGATTAAAAATACGATTTATCTGGAAAACGCCAGACTGATTACAAATACGGACGAAGCCGAACCTGCCGATTACCTGGTATACAAACCGATTGCGGGCGATATCATGTTGCTTTATATGGTGGATACGGAAGAATCCATGCATACGCTCAATCGTGAACATATGAAAGAGGCCGGTATTGAAGATGAGGACGCCTTGTATCGTACCGCCATGGATAATCTGCGCCAACGGATGAATGGACGTGTCCAAATTCATCATGCCGAAGGTTGGTCATTGACCCAAATCCATTTGGACAACGACTATGATGCTTCCTTGATTTTGCTTTTGGACGAAGTACTTAAAGATGACCCTATGCTGCCGGCCAACCCTGTTTTTGCAGTCCCGGCACGCAACGCCCTGCTCGTTTGCAGCCCGTCCGATGAAGAAGCTTTGCAGGCGATGGCGAATATTGCCCTGCAGGCATTTGAAGACTCTGCCTACGCGATTTCTACCCAGCTTTACCAGTACCATAATGGTACAATCAGCGTTTTCAGAGCAAATTGATTTAAGGCCGTCTGAAAAACTGACGGCCTGCCCTTTACCTAAAACCTTCCCATAAGGAAACCCGAAATGACCAAACATATCGCTATCTTGCGCGGCGACGGCATCGGCCCTGAAATCGTTGCAGAAACCGTCCGCGTACTCGACAAACTTATCGAACAAGGTTTGGATGTCAGCTACGAATACGCACCTTTGGGCGGTGAAGCCTATGACGAATACGGCCATCCTTATCCAGAATTCACGCAAAACCTTTGCCGTAAAGCCGATGCGGTACTGCTTGGTGCAGTCGGTTCTCCTCAATACGATAATCTCGACCGTCCGCTGCGCCCTGAGCGCGGCTTGTTGGCCATCCGTAAGGACTTGAATCTGTTTGCCAATTTGCGCCCTGCCATTTTGTATAAAGAGCTGGCCAATGCTTCTACTTTGAAACCGGAAATCGTAGCCGGCCTCGACATCCTTATCGTACGCGAACTGACCGGCGATATTTACTTCGGTGAACCGCGCGGCATCCGCGTTCTGGAAAACGGCGAACGCGAAGGCTACAACACCATGAAATACAGCGAAAGCGAAATCCGCCGTATCGCCCACGTTGCCTTCCAATCCGCCCAAAAACGCAGCAAAAAAGTCTGCTCCGTAGGCAAAGCCAACGTTTTGGAAACCACCGAACTGTGGCGCGAAATCTTTGAAGAAATCGGCAAAGAATACCCTGATGTCGAGCTTTCTCATATGTACGTTGATAACGCAGCCATGCAGTTGGTACGCGCGCCCAAACAATTTGACGTGATTGCCACCGGCAACATCTTCGGCGACATTCTGTCTGACGAAGCGTCCATGCTGACCGGCTCCATTGGTATGCTGCCTTCCGCTTCTTTGGACGAAAACGGCAAAGGCCTGTACGAACCGTCTCACGGCTCCGCTCCCGACATTGCCGGTCAAAACAAAGCCAATCCGCTGGCAACCGTATTGTCTCTTGCCATGCTGCTGCGTTACAGCCTGAACGACGAAGCACGCGCGCAACAAGTTGAAAACGCCGTACAAAAAGTACTGCAACAAGGCTTGCGTACCGGCGACATTTACGAAGAAGGTACCAAACTGGTTTCCTGCTCCGAAATGGGCGATGCCGTATTGGCCGCTTTGTAAGAGGCCGTCTGAAAAAGAGCGTGGGAATACCATCCCATGCTCTTTTTATATGCAAAAACTTTTAACCATAAAAAAGAGCGTGTTTTCACACGCCCTTATGTCTTTTTCAGACGGCCTTAAGATTGAAGCAATCAACCTCTTTTGTGTTTACCGCCAAAGCTGTCGTTAGACTTACGCTTGCCTTTAAAGCCTTCGCCGCCTTTTTTAAAACCGTCAGCTTTTTTGAAACCATCTTTCTTAAAGCCATCTTTCTTGAAACCGTCTTTTTTATAGCCTTCGCCGCGTGTTTTACCACCGAAACCTTCTTTAGCCAGTTTCTTATCGCCGAGCCAGCCGCCGGATTTACGATCGCCCCAGCCGCCTTTGCCTTTCGGTTTGCCACCCGCAGATTTGCGTTTGCGTGTCGGCTCCATGCCTTCGATGGTCAGCTCAGGCAATTTACGGCCGATGTATTTTTCGATTTTGTGTACTTTGACGTATTCGTTCACTTCGGCAAAAGTAATCGCAATACCGGTACGGCCTGCGCGACCGGTACGGCCGATGCGGTGAACGTAGTCTTCAGCCTGTTTCGGCAAGTCATAGTTGATAACGTGGGTAATGGTCGGTACGTCGATACCGCGTGCGGCCACATCGGTGGCAACCAAAATTTTGCAACGGCCTTTACGCAAGTCCATCAGCGTGCGGTTACGCCAGCCTTGCGGCATATCGCCGTGCAGGCAGTTGGCGGCAAAACCTTTTTCGTACAATTCATCCGCGATGACTTCGGTCATGGCTTTAGTAGATGTAAAGATCACGCATTGATCGATATTGGCATCGCGCAAGATATGGTCGAGCAGGCGGTTTTTATGGCGCATATCATCGCAGTACAGCAGCTGCTCTTCGATTTTGCCTTGATCGTCCACACGCTCAACTTCGATAGTTTCAGGGTCTTTGGTCAGTTTGCGCGCCAGTTTGCCCACCGCGCCGTCCCAAGTAGCGGAGAACAACAAAGTCTGACGGTCGCTCGGCGTCGCTTCCACGATGGTTTCGATGTCATCGATAAAGCCCATGTCCAACATACGGTCGGCTTCGTCCAGAATTAACACTTCCAAACGTTCAAAATCAACTTTGCCGCTCTGCATCAAGTCCATCAGACGGCCCGGAGTGGCCACAATCAGATCAACCGGTTTGCTCAGGGCGCGGGTTTGGTAGCCGAACGATGCGCCGCCGACAATGCTGACAGTACGGAACCAACGCATATTTTTAGCATACGCCAGCGCGTTTTTTTCCACCTGAGCCGCCAGTTCGCGGGTCGGCGTCAACACCAACGCGCGCGGGCCTTTACCCGGTTTTTCGCTGCGTTTGGTCAGTCGCTGCAAAGTCGGCAGCAGAAAGGCGGCGGTTTTGCCGGAGCCGGTTTGCGCCGAAGCCATGATGTCGCGGCCTTCCAAAGCAAACGGAATGGCTTGCGCCTGAATCGGCGTCGGGCTTTCGTAACCCTCGCTGCGCACGGCGGACAAAATGTTTTTATCAAGGTTCAAATCGGCAAATTTAATAGACATGGCTATCCTAAAGAGACAACAACGCGCACGCCTGAACGGTTTTCAGACGACCTGAAGCAAAGGAAAGTAACGATACGGGAAATGTGAAGTTACAGGGTTGTCGCAAGCATCTTGCTTGTGGTTAACATCGACGACAACCTGCACAGAAAGGCTTGGCAAATATGCAAGCAATAAAAGAAACGCGCCCGAAACGGCGGTTTAGGTTGGATGACGATGGCTTCGTATCAAAAGACGAACGGCGGATAATATAGATTTTATAGACAACAGTCAAGCAAAAGGACATCAAGTGCGTTAAAATCCAAACCCTTCCCAATACTTATTCAGGCCGTCTGAAACCATGACCGACATTACCCCCTTTGCCAACCGCTTGGGCAAAAACATCAAACATCTTATGAAATGGGCAAAACGCAACAATATCGAAGCCTGGCGCATTTACGACCGCGATATTCCCCAATTTCCCTTTGCCGTCGATGTTTACGGCGACCAAATCCATCTTCAGGAATACGATACCGGCTGGCTGATGCAGCCCGAAGAATACGAAGCATGGCTTGAGGATGTATTGGAAGCCATCGGTTTTGTGACCGGTTTTGCGCCCGAACAAATCCACCTCAAACGCCGCGAACGTCAAAAAGGTTTGCAGCAATACGAGAAAACCGGCAAAACCGGCGACGATTTCGTCATCACTGAAAACGGCCGCAAGTTTTGGGTCAATCTCGACAAATACCTCGACACCGGTCTTTTCCTCGACCACCGCAACACGCGCAAAAAAGTCGGCGAAACCGCAGCGGGCAAACGCTTCCTCAACCTGTTTTCCTACACAGGCAGCTTCACCGTCTACGCCGCAACCGGCGGTGCGGTAACTAGCGAAACTGTCGATTTGTCCAACACTTATCTCGAGTGGGCAAAACGCAATTTCGAACTCAACGGCATCGACCCCGAACAACACAAAATCGTCCGCGCCGATGTGTTCCAATATCTGCAAAATGCCGCAGACGAAGGCAAAAAGTTTGACCTTATCGTCATGGATCCGCCCAGCTTTTCCAACAGCAAAAAAATGCTCGACATCCTCGACATCCAGCGCGACCATAAAAAACTGATTGACGGCGCAATGAGCCTGCTCGCTTCAGACGGCATTCTGTATTTCTCCAACAATCTACGCAGCTTTATGTTGGACGATTCTGTATCGGAACAATACGCCGTCAAAGACATTTCCAAACAGTCCGTTCCCGACGATTTCCGCAACAAAAAAATCCATCAATGCTGGGAAATCAAGCATAAATAAGCATCAGGCTGTCTGAAAGCCAGTTTTCAGACGGCCTGATTGCCATATTGAATCTCTCAACCATTAGGCGCATAATTCAAGAGATTGTTGACAATATCAAAAGGAAAAGAACATGCAAAACTACCTGACGCCCAATTTCTCATTCGCCCCCATGATTCCGGAACGCGCGCTCGGCAGCCGGGTTTGGGATACCGAAGGACGAGAATACATTGACCTGTCAGGCGGTATTGCAGTAAACGCGCTGGGCCATTGCCATCCCGATTTGGTCGCAGCCTTGGCCGAACAATCGCAAAAACTCTGGCACATTTCTAATATCTACACCACCCAACCGGCGCAAAAATTGGCCAAAAAATTGGTCGAAAACACCTTTGCCGACAAAGTGTTTTTCTGCAATTCCGGCGCAGAAGCCAATGAAGCCGCGCTGAAACTGGCGCGAAAATACGGCCGCGATCATTTTGGCGAGCACAAAACCGAAATCATCTCCTGTCTCAACAGCTTCCACGGCCGCACCCTGTTTACCGTATCCGTCGGCGGCCAGCCCAAATACAGCAAAGACTACGCGCCGCTGCCGGCCGGCATTACCCACGTTCCCTTCAATGATGTTACCGCATTAGAAGCGGCCGTCGGCGATAAAACCTGCGCCGTGATTATCGAGCCGATTCAAGGCGAAAGCGGCATCCTGCCTGCTACCCAAGAATATCTGCAAGCCGCACGCCGTTTATGCGACAAGCACGGCTCTTTGCTGATTTTGGACGAAGTACAAACCGGCATGGGGCATACGGGCAAACTGTTTGCCTACGAGCATTACGGCGTGACACCCGATATTCTCAGCTCTGCCAAAGCTTTAGGTGGCGGCTTCCCGATTGGCGCGATTCTGACCACCGAAAAAATCGCCCCAACCTTCGGCCCCGGAACACATGGCTCGACATTCGGCGGCAACCCAATGGCGTGCGCGGTCGGCAGCCGTGCGTTTGACATCATCAATGCGCCCGAGACATTGGAACACGTTAAACAACAAGGCCAAAAACTTCAGACGGCCTTGCGTGAAATAGGCGAAAAGACCGGCGTATTTAAAGAAGTCCGCGGCATGGGCTTGCTGCTCGGCTGCGTGTTGGCAGACAAATACGAAGGCAAGGCTTCGGAAATCACCGCCGCCGCTTTGAAACACGGCTTGATGGTACTGGTTGCCGGCGCCAATGTGGTGCGCTTCGCCCCCAGCCTGCTGCTGAACGATGAAGACATGGCCGAAGGCTTGAAACGTTTTGAAGCGGCCTTGGCCGAATGGTTGGCCTGATTTTTAAAACCCAATATCTAAATCAGCCGACAGCTTTTGGTTCTATTAATGCCATATAGTAAAGGCCGTCTGAAAGACCGTTTGAGTTTTTCAGACGGCCTTTTTTCAATATTGAAAACAACATCTGCCTACATGCTTTGTCATTTGATGTTTGTTAAAAATCGTACTGATTCTTCGTGTTACGCTTGGCAAACAATTTGATTTTTCGAAGAAAAGGAGCAGGAGATGGTATCGTTAAAAACCCAAATCGCCGGTTTTTCTTTTGACAACTGCCTGATGAATGCCGCTGGTGTGTCATGTATGACTGTTGAGGAATTGGAAGCAGTCAGACAGTCTTCGGCAGGCACTTTCATTACCAAGACCGCAACGCTTACCCCTCGTCAAGGCAACCCTGAACCGCGTTATCGGGACGTCCCTCTCGGCAGTATCAATTCAATGGGTTTGCCGAATCAAGGCATTGATTACTATCTGGATTACCTACTTACCCTTCAAAAGTCTCAGCCGGAACAGACATTTTTTCTCTCACTGGTCGGCCTGTCGCCCGGCGAAACACATATCCTGTTGGAAAAGGTGCAAAACAGCGGGTTCAACGGCATTACCGAACTCAACCTATCCTGCCCAAACGTCGCCGGCAAACCGCAAATCGCCTACGACTTTGAAACAACCGAGATGATTTTGGATAATGCCTTTACCTACTTCGACAAGCCATTGGGCATCAAGCTACCGCCGTATTTTGATATTGCCCATTTCGATCAGGCGGCAGAAGTGTTCAACCGCTATCCCCTAAAATTCGTCAACTGCGTCAACTCCATCGGCAACGGCATGTATATCGAAGACGAATCCGTCGTCATCCGCCCGAAAAACGGCTTCGGTGGCATAGGCGGTCAATACATCAAACCGACTGCGCTCGCCAATGTCCATGCGTTCTGTCAAAGACTGGATCCGTCTATCCAGGTCATTGGAACAGGCGGCGTTTACAGCGGACGTGATGCGTTTGAACACATCTTGTGCGGCGCAAGCATGGTGCAGATCGGCACGGCGCTACACCAGCAAAGCGTAGACATTTTTGAACGGGTTTCCCTTGAATTAAAAGCGATCATGGCGCAAAAAGGCTATGAGAAGCTGGAAGACTTCAAAGGCAAATTGAAATATTTTGAATAAGGTTTACTCAAAAAAACGCCCAAGGCCGTCTGAAAATTTCAGACGGCCTTGTTGTATAATTGCTCCCCACATTACCCGTCTTCCCCCTTCAATGAAACTCAACCCCCAACAGCAAGCCGCGGTCAAATATCTAGGCGGCCCCCTGCTCGTCCTTGCCGGCGCAGGCAGCGGCAAAACCGGCGTGATTACGCAAAAAATCAAGCATTTGATTGTCAATGTCGGCTATCTGCCGCATACCGTTGCCGCGATTACCTTTACCAATAAAGCCGCTACGGAAATGCAGGAGCGAGTCTCTAAAATGCTGCCCAAGTCGCAAACGCGCGGGCTGACAATTTGCACCTTCCACTCTTTGGGCATGAAGATTCTGCGCGAAGAAGCCAATCAAATCGGTTACAAAAAAAACTTTTCCATCCTCGACTCTACCGACAGCGCCAAAATCATCGGCGAACTCTTGGGCGGTACGGGCAAAGAAGCCGTATTCAAAGCGCAACATCAAATTTCCCTTTGGAAAAACGATTTAAAAACGCCTGAAGATGTCGTTCAGACGGCCGCTAATGTGTGGGAACAGCAAACAGCGCGCGTGTATGCGAGCTATCAGGAAACCCTGCAAAGCTATCAGGCGGTGGACTTTGACGACTTAATCCGCCTGCCTGCCGTGCTGTTGCAGCAAAACAGCGAAGTGCGCAACAAATGGCAGCAGCGGCTGCGTTATCTGTTAGTTGACGAATGTCAGGACACCAACACCTGCCAATTCACCCTGATGAAACTCTTGACCGGCGCAGAAGGCATGTTTACCGCCGTCGGCGACGACGACCAGTCCATCTACGCATGGCGCGGTGCGAACATGGAAAACCTGCGCAAAATGCAGGAAGACTATCCGCAGATGAAAGTCATCAAGCTGGAGCAAAACTACCGCTCCACCGCGCGGATTCTCAAAATCGCCAACAAAGTCATTGAAAACAACCCCAAACTCTTTACCAAAAAACTTTGGTCGCAGTTTGGCGAAGGCGAAATCGTCAAAGTCGTTGCCTGTCAAAGCGAGCAGCACGAAGCAGACTGGGTTGTCAGCCAAATCATCAAGCAGAAGCTGGTTGGCGGCGATAAAACCCAATACGCCGATTTCGCCGTGTTATACCGCGGCAACCATCAGGCGCGGATTTTCGAAGAAGCCTTGCGCAGCGCACGCGTTCCCTACCAGCTTTCCGGTGGACAAAGCTTTTTCGACAAA
Source organism: Neisseria sp. HMSC068C04 (assembly GCF_001810105.1). NCBI lineage: Bacteria > Pseudomonadati > Pseudomonadota > Betaproteobacteria > Neisseriales > Neisseriaceae > Neisseria > Neisseria sp. HMSC068C04. The sequence goes on along the minus strand of NZ_KV799895.1, from coordinate 17,123 downwards.
GCTGAAATCAAAGACGTTTTGTCCTACTTGCGCCTGCTTGCCAACCCCAACGACGATCCTGCTTTTCTACGCGCCGTCACCACGCCCAAACGCGGCATCGGCGACGTCACACTAGGCAAGCTCAACACCTACGCGAACGAACACGAATGCAGCCTGTATGAAGCCGCGCAAACCGAAGAAGCGCTTGCCCTGTTGAACAATACTAACCGCCAACACCTGCAAGCCTTCATGGATATGATTGAAAACTACCGCGCCAGAGCCGAAACCAGCGAAGCAGGCGAGCTTATTCATAACCTGCTGAAAGAAATCGACTACGAAAACCACCTGTTGGCCAACGAAGAAGGCAAAGCAGGCGAAATCAAATGGCGCAACGTTACCGACCTGACCGGCTGGCTGGAACGCAAAGGCGAGCAGGACGGCAAAAATATCATCGAGCTTGCCCAAACCATCGCCCTGATGACGCTTTTGGAGGGTAAAAGCGAAGAAGAAGTCGATGCCGTCAAACTCTCTACCCTGCACGCTTCCAAAGGTTTGGAATACCCCTATGTTTTCCTTGTCGGTTGCGAAGAAGGTATCTTGCCGCACAACGACAGCATCGAAGAAGACAATGTCGAAGAAGAACGCCGTCTGATGTACGTCGGCATTACCCGCGCCAAACGCCAGCTTACGCTGACCCACTGCGTCAAACGCAAAAAACAAGGCACATGGCAGTTCCCCGAACCCAGCCGCTTCATAGACGAAATGCCGCAGGAAGACATCAAAATCCTAGGGCGCAAAGGCGGTGAACCGATTGTGAGCAAGGAAGAAGGAAAAAGTAATTTAGCAGGATTGCTGGATATGCTGGGAAACAAAAGAAAAGGATAAAGCCAGGCCGTCTGAAAGCAATGTTTCAGACGGCCTTATTGTCAGCAAAATGTCAAAGTCAACAATCAAATAATTTTCACTTTATATCGTTACGCCTATCCGTCCCCATTCCTCCCGATTCTTCAAAAATAAACAAAAATAATCGAGTAATCAGGTACAAAATAAAAAACTAGGCGGCACGATTGCCTTATTCCCCTTCAATTTACAAGCAAAAATTGTCAACACTTGAAGTATAAATTCACAAGCAAAATTGCATTTTTCGGGTATAATAATGGATTCCCCAACTGCATTTTGTGAGCTGAATCCATGTCTGTTGTTCTGCCCTTGCGCGGTGTAACCGCCCTTTCCGATTTCCGTGTTGAAAAACTCTTCCAAAAAGCAGCCGCCCTCGGCCTGCCCGAAGTCAAATTAAGCAGCGAATTTTGGTATTTTGTCGGTAGCGAAAAAGCACTTGATGCCGCGACAGTCGAAAAACTGCAAGCCTTACTGGCAGCGCAAAGCGTTGAACAAACGCCCAAAGCGCGCGAGGGCTTGCATTTATTTTTGGTAACGCCCCGTTTGGGCACCATTTCACCGTGGGCTTCCAAAGCAACCAATATCGCCGAAAACTGCGGCTTGGAAGGCATTGAGCGTATCGAACGCGGCATGGCCGTATGGTTGGAAGGTGCGCTTACCGACGGGCAAAAACAACAATGGGCAGCCCTGTTGCACGACCGCATGACCGAAAGCGTGTTGACCGACATCGATGCAGCGGCGCAACTGTTCCACCATATCCAATCGGAAACCTTCTCCAGCGTGGACGTATTGGGCGGCGGTAAAGAGGCATTGGTCAAAGCCAATACCGAAATGGGCTTGGCGCTTTCAGCCGACGAAATCGATTATCTGGTTGAAAACTATCAGGCTTTGCAGCGCAATCCGTCCGATGTTGAATTGATGATGTTCGCTCAGGCAAACAGCGAACACTGCCGCCACAAAATCTTCAACGCCGATTTCATCCTCAACGGAGAAAAACAGCCGAAATCCCTCTTCGGCATGATTCGCGACACGCACAACGCGCATCCCGAAGGCACAGTCGTTGCCTATAAAGACAATTCGTCCGTAATCGAAGGCGCCAAAGTTGAGCGTTTCTATCCGAATGCGGCGGAAAACCAAGGCTACCGTTTCCACGAAGAAGACACCCATATCATCATGAAAGTGGAAACGCACAACCATCCGACCGCCATCGCGCCGTTTGCGGGTGCGGCAACGGGCGCGGGGGGTGAAATCCGCGACGAAGGCGCGACAGGCAAAGGCTCGCGTCCGAAAGCAGGCTTGACCGGCTTTACCGTCTCCAACCTGAATATCCCTGGCTTGGAGCAGCCTTGGGAACAAGCCTACGGCAAACCCGGCCATATTGCTTCTCCTCTAGACATCATGATCGAAGGCCCCATCGGCGGCGCGGCATTCAACAACGAATTCGGACGCCCGAACCTCTTGGGCTACTTCCGTACCTTTGAAGAAAAATTCGACGGTCAGGTTCGCGGCTATCACAAACCGATTATGATCGCCGGCGGATTGGGTAGCATTCAGGCACAACAAACACACAAAGACGAAATCCCCGAAGGCGCATTGCTGATCCAACTGGGTGGTCCGGGCATGCTTATCGGCTTGGGCGGCGGCGCGGCTTCTTCCATGAATACCGGTACAAACGACGCATCTTTGGACTTCAACTCCGTACAACGCGGCAACCCCGAAATCGAACGCCGCGCACAAGAAGTCATCGACCGCTGCTGGCAACTCGGCGATAAGAACCCGATTATCTCCATCCACGACGTCGGCGCAGGCGGCTTGTCCAACGCCTTCCCCGAACTCGTCAACGATGCCGGACGCGGCGCGGTATTCAAACTGCGCGAAGTGCCGCTGGAAGAACACGGCCTCAACCCATTGCAAATTTGGTGTAACGAATCACAAGAGCGTTATGTATTGTCCATTTTGGAAAAAGATTTGGACACCTTCCGCGCCATCTGCGAACGCGAACGCTGCCCGTTTGCCGTAGTCGGCACGGCGACCGACGACGGCCATTTGAAAGTACGCGACGATTTGTTCTCCAACAACCCTGTCGATTTGCCGTTGAACGTTTTGCTCGGCAAACCGCCCAAAACCACGCGTACCGACAAAACGATTACGCCGTCTAAAAAACCGTTTAACGCCGGCGATATCGACATTACCGAAGCCGCCTACCGCGTTCTGCGCCTGCCTACCGTAGCGGCCAAAAACTTCCTGATTACCATCGGCGACCGCAGCGTTGGCGGCATGACCCACCGCGACCAAATGGTCGGCAAATACCAAACTCCGGTAGCCGACTGCGCCGTGACCATGATGGGCTTCAACACCTATCGCGGCGAAGCGATGTCTATGGGCGAAAAACCGACCGTCGCCCTATTTGACGCGCCTGCTTCAGGCAGAATGTGCGTCGGCGAAGCCATCACCAACATCGCTGCGGTCAATATCGGCGACATCGGCAACATCAAACTCTCCGCCAACTGGATGGCGGCGTGCGGCAACGAAGGCGAAGATGAAAAACTCTACCGCACCGTCGAAGCGGTTTCTAAAGCCTGTCAGGCATTGGATTTGAGCATTCCCGTGGGCAAAGACAGCCTGTCGATGAAAACCGTATGGCAGGAGAATGGCGAACAAAAATCCGTGGTTTCGCCGTTGAGCCTGATTATCTCTGCGTTCGCGCCAGTCCAAGACGTGCGCAAAACTGTTACGCCCGTATTAAAAGACAATGCCAATTCGTTCACTATTCTGCTGATGATTGACTTAGGCAACAACAAGTGCCGTATGGGTGGTTCTGCACTGGCTCAAGTGTATAACCGAAGCGGCGGCGAAGCACCTGATATTGATTCAGGCCGTCTGAAAGCGTTTTATCAGTTAATTCAGCAACTCGTTCAAGAAGATAAGTTGCTGGCCTACCACGACCGCAGCGACGGCGGTTTGTTTGTGACTCTGGCAGAAATGGCATTTGCTTCTCGCCGTGGCATGAATCTCGATCTGCTGACAATGGTAAGTAAAAATATTAACGTTCAAAACGAGTATTACTCGCCTCAAGAATGGCAAAAATTTGTCCTAACTACCCTGTTTAACGAAGAATTAGGAGCCGTTATTGCTGTTCACGCTGCCGACCACGAATATATTTTCAATTTGTGCGAAAAACTGAATCTCACGCTGCACCATTTGGGAGAGTTTGCCGATAGCGGTCATATGGTCATCAATGCAGGAGAAGAAATTTTTAATCAATCCCTTACCGACCTGCAACGCGCATGGCAGGAAACCAGCCACGCCATCCAACGCCTGCGCGACAACCCTGCCTGCGCCGACAGCGAGTTTGCCCTGATTGACGACAACGAACGCAGCGCATTGTTTGCCGACGTGAAATTCGACGTGAACGAAGACATCGCTGCACCGTTTATCAACAGCGGCGCAAAACCCAAAATCGCCATCTTGCGCGAACAGGGCGTAAACGGACAAATCGAAATGGCCGCCGCGTTCACACGCGCAGGATTCGATGCCTACGACGTGCATATGTCCGACCTGATGGCAGGCCGCGTCAATCTTGCCGACTTCAAAATGCTGGCGGCGTGCGGCGGCTTCAGCTACGGCGACGTACTCGGCGCGGGCGAAGGCTGGGCAAAATCGATTCTGTTCCACCCTGCTCTGCGCGACCAATTTGCCGCCTTCTTTGCCGATCCGAACACGCTGACATTGGGCGTGTGCAACGGCTGCCAGATGGTCAGCAACCTCGCCGAAATCATCCCTGGCACGGCAGGCTGGCCGAAGTTTAAACGCAACCTGAGCGAACAGTTCGAAGCGCGCCTGAGCATGGTCCATGTTCCGAAATCAGCCTCCCTGATTCTGAACGAAATGCAAGGCTCCAGCCTGCCTGTTGTGGTCAGCCATGGCGAAGGCCGCGCAGATTTCTCCCTGCACAGCGGCAATATTTCCACTGATTTAGGCATTGCGCTGCAATATGTAGACGGTCAAAACCAAGTGACCCAAACTTATCCGCTCAACCCTAACGGCTCGCCGCAAGGCATCGCCGGTGTGACCAACGCCGACGGCCGCGTTACCATCATGATGCCGCATCCGGAACGCGTGTACCGTGCCGCGCAAATGAGCTGGAAACCGGAAGACTGGACGGAATTGTCCGGCTGGTACCGCCTCTTTGCCGGTGCACGAAAAGCTTTGGGTTAACCGCCAGGCTGATTTGATTCGGCTTTAAAGAAAAGGTCGTCTGAAATAGGCACATCGGACTTCGCTCCAACCTGTTTCAGACGGCCTTTATGCCTCCTTAATGCTCTTTTCTGCATTGACTACCGCACAACATTTCATTTATGAATAAAAATAAATAGGAAATTAAAATGGGTACCTTAGGCAAGATATTAATAAAATTTTCTGTTCCATTAGTTCTTATTTGTCAAATAGCTTATATTTTAAATATTTATTTAACAATTAAATATAAGATAGAAATGATGAGTGCCACCGAAGACATACTAATCATAACCTATGATATAACTCAAATATTATCTACTTTTATTATTTTTGATATTCTAATTATATTAATTTTATTGATCTATATAAAATTTATTAAAAAACATAAGCTAGATAAACTATAAAAATATCTAAAATTAATAAAGAATAAAAGAGCCTTTTTGCAAAGGTCTTGTTTGTTTTCAGATGACCTTTTTGCATCCTTTTGCGTATAAAGACCAAACCCGTCACCATCATTCCGTATAATCATAATCCCCCTTAGCTCCCCATCAGCTATAATCGACATATTCAGACGGCCTTTCCCGACATTATGACTCGACAAGCCTTTATCCTCAGCGATTGCGAATTTTCCGAATGCGGAGAAAAGCCTTACGCCCTGTTGACCGCAAATCCGACGAAGGAACACCACTTCATCGCCCAAACCGAGCAGCGGCAGCATTCGCATAATCCACAGGTCAGCCCGCAAAACCAAAACGTTTACCGCCTACCGCTGTCAATGTTCCATACTAGCGAAAAAGCCCGTGGTAAAGAACAAAACCGTAGCGAAGCGATAAGCGTCAACATCATCGGCAACTTGGCAGCGAAAAACCTCTATACGCTGACCTTTGTCGAAGACTCCGCCAACCAATACAATCTGGAAAGCTGGTTCAACCGTCATGAGAGCAGCTACGAAGAAGCCTGCAATCATCTGCGCACCTTACCTGCAGGCCGTCTGAAAACAACTACGGCAAATGCTGACACCGTCAAAGTACCGGATGCCTTGTGGCGGATATTGCGGCTGAAATTCCTCGGTATTCTGCGCAATCCGCACAACCACAAAAACCTGTTTGCCCACCGCCTGCACCAAACGCTTCGGGCGCGGCTGCCGGAAGTCGGTTTTGAATTTGTCCGCTTGATCAGCAAACGCGATCCCAAGCGCATCGAAGCCATTATGCAGGACTACCGTTTCACTTTTCTCGGCTATGTCGATTGGCTGGGTGGGCTTTACGGTATGTTGAGCGAGGGCGTGGCGCAGCCGTCGTTGTTTGAACGGTTGTTTTGTAATATCTTTGCCGAACCCGAAGCAGTGAAAATCGAATTGTTCCGCTATCCGGAAAACACAGGGCTGTGCCTGTTTGGCGACAGCAGTTTCTGCCTGCAAGCCTCGGCCAAACTATTCAGCGTCGGCGTTAATATCTCGCACGATATGTTTGCTATCGTCCATCTGCAAACCGACCGTTGGCACGCGTTTAAGAATACCTTTCATCACGACGCGCCCAAACTGCAAGGCCAAGTGCGGATTATCGACGGCGACCAAACCCAAAGATTGCTGTTCAACCGACTGTGCATCCATCAAGCCCATGAAGCCGTGTTCGGCCAAAGCCCGAATATCAAAGATTATCTAGAGGCCGTCTGAAACCCCAAACCAGAAGAAAGCATATGAAAATCACGCCAATTAAAGCCCTAAACGACAACTACATCTGGATGATTCAAGAAGGCAACCATGCTGCCTGCGTCGATCCGTCTGATGCCACGCCCGTTTTGAAATTCCTCGTCCACAACCGCCTGATGCTGGCGCAAACATGGATTACCCATCCGCACCCCGACCATACCGGCGGCGCAAAAAGCCTGTTCCACGGCTTTTTGGAATCCCCGATCTATGGCGAAAGCGACATCGACGTGGCAACGCATACCGTCACCGCAGGTACGCAGTTCCCATTTGGCGAAGGCTTGGTTACCGTTTGGGCAACCCCCGGCCATACCGACCGCCACATCAGCTATCTGCTGGAAAATTCAGACGGCCTGCATGTTTTCTGCGGCGATACCTTGTTCTCCGCCGGTTGTGGACGCGTATTTACCGGAACAATTGAGCAGCTTTACGACAGCTTCCACCGATTCAACCAGCTACCCGAAGAAACGCTGTTTTATCCGGCACACGAATACACCGCCTCCAATCTGCGCTTTGCCCAGCATATCGAGCCGGACAACGCCGATATTCAGACGGCCTTAACTGCCGCCGAACACACGCCGACACTGCCTGTCAGCCTGGCGCACGAACGCAAAGTCAATCCGTTTTTCCGCATACACCTGCCCCAAGTTCAGGCACGCGCCGAAGAATTGAGCGGACGAAAATTAAACAGTGAACTCGAAGTCTTCGCTGCTTTGCGTGAATTGAAAAATCAATTTTAATTGGGCTTGGTCCCTAAAGAATAAGGCCGTCTGAACAATATCTGTTCAGACGGCCTTTATAATTTAGGGATTATTCCCATTCAATCGTGGCAGGCGGTTTACCGCTGACATCATAAACCACACGGTTGATGCCTTTGACTTCGTTGATGATGCGGTTGGACACGCGGCCAAGCAACGAGTATGGCAGCTCTGCCCAGTGCGCAGTCATAAAGTCGCTGGTAATCACGGCACGCAAAGCTACGACGTAATCGTAAGTACGGCCGTCTCCCATTACGCCGACGGATTTCACAGGCAGGAATACGGCAAAGGCTTGGCTGGTCAGGTCATACCAAGATGTGCCGTTTTCATCGGTAGTATTGCGCAATTCTTGAATGAAAATATCGTCTGCCTGACGGAGCAAGTCGGCGTATTCTTTTTTCACTTCGCCCAAGATGCGCACACCCAAACCCGGGCCCGGGAACGGATGACGGTACACCATTTCACGCGGCAGACCCAAAGCGACGCCCAATTCGCGCACTTCGTCTTTGAACAAGTCGCGTAAAGGCTCAAGCAGCTTGAGCTTCATGTTTTCAGGCAGACCGCCGACGTTGTGGTGTGATTTGATGGCGTGGGCTTTTTTGGTTTTCGCACCTGCGGATTCGATTACGTCAGGGTAAATCGTACCTTGCGCCAACCATTTAGCGTTGGTAAGTTTTTTCTCTTCGGCATCAAATACTTCGATAAATTCCGCACCGATGATTTTGCGTTTTTTCTCCGGATCGGTCACGCCGGCCAGTTTAGCCAAAAACTGCTCTTCGGCATCAACGTGAATCACGCGTACGCCCAAGTTGCGGGCAAACATATCCATCACCATTTTGCCTTCGTTCAAACGCAACAGACCGTGGTCAACAAACACGCAGGTCAGTTGGTCGCCGATAGCACGGTGAATCAGCGCGGCCGCTACGGAAGAGTCCACGCCGCCGGACAAACCTAAAATCACTTCATCGCTGCCGACTTGTTCACGGATTTTGGCAACGGCTTCTTCGATGTAGTTCGGCATGGTCCAGCTTGGTTGTGCGCCGCAAATATCCAAGACAAAGCGGTTCAACAGCGCGCGGCCTTGTTTGGTATGGGTCACTTCAGGGTGGAATTGGATGCCGTAGAATTGTTTCTCAGCGTTTTCCATCATGGCAATCGGGCAAGACGGTGTGTCGCCGATGACAGAGAAGCCGGTAGGCAGTTTGGAAACTTTATCGCCATGGCTCATCCAAACGTCGAGCGTGTTTGGCGCATCGTCTTGAATGCCGCGTGTCAGCTCGCTGTCGATGGTTTTAACTTGCGCATAACCGAATTCGCGTTGGTTACCCGGGGTAACTTCGCCGCCCAAGTGGTGCGCCATAAATTGCATGCCGTAGCAAATGCCCAAAACTGGAATGCCCAAATCAAAAATACCGGTATCGGCTTGATAATCGGATTCATAAACGGAATTAGGACCGCCGGAGAGGATGATGCCTTTCGGGTTGAAAGCTTTGATTTCTTCCAAAGGCATATCGAAAGAATGCAGTTCGCAGTAAACATGGGCTTCGCGCACGCGGCGGGCGATCAGCTGGGTAACTTGCGAGCCGAAGTCGAGAATAAGGATTTTGTCTTGGGTCATGGCGGAAACTTTGCAAAATGTAAGAAAACGGTGCGGCCGGTAGGGCAAATTTCAAATTTAAACCACAATAAAAAAGGCCGTCTGAAACGGCGGATTATACCATTGTTCAGACGGCCTTTATAGGGCAAAACCCAAATCTCTCATCTTTCTATTTTGTGTGTTTCTCAGGAATCATATCGCTGCGCGAGAGCAACAGCAGGCAACCCAACACGACCATGCCGATGGCCAATAACGGCGAGAGGTAAATCCAGTAGCTCATGTGCAGATAAATGGCTGTACCGATATAAACCAGCATCGGACCGGAAACGATGGACTGTTTGTTGATGCCGTCCATAATCAACACGGCAAGGCCCAAAATAATTAATGCACCGGCAATCATTGTCGATGTCGCAGGCAAAATATCCGTAGCGCGTAAAAACCAAATCGCGCCAAAGATAATCAAAAACAAAGGCAGAAAAAGTGAGGGGCGGGACATAACAACGCTCCGTAAAGGTTTCAGACGGCCTGTATTATTGGGTGCGTCGGCCATGCAGGCAAGATATAAAAATGCAATCTTGTGTGTAATTATGCAAAGGTTGGCACAACCAAAAGGCCGTCTGAACAGCGGCAAACCGAAATCAAATATTTCAATTCTCCCTGTTACAGACGGCCTTTTAAATCATCAGGCTTTGCCGGTGCTGCCGAATCCGCCTTCACCGCGCTCGCTGGCGGCAAACTCGTCCACGACTTTAAACGCGGCCTGGACAACCGGCACAATCACCATTTGCGCGATACGCTCCATCGGCTCGATGGTAAACGCTTCTTTACCACGGTTCCACAGAGAAACCTTCAATTCGCCTTGATAATCCGAGTCAATCAAACCGACCAAATTACCCAAAACAATACCGTGTTTATGACCCAAGCCGGAACGCGGCAGCAAAACGGCTGCATACGCAGGGTTGGCCAAATGTACGGCCAAACCGGTCGGCACGAGATACACATCGCCCGGCTGCAACACAACAGCTTCATCCAAGCAGGCACGCAAGTCCAAACCGGCAGAACCGGGTGTTGCATAAGCAGGCAGGGAATCGGCCATTTTCAGATTTAAGATTTTCAGTTCGACTTCGGTTTGCATGACAGGACTCCGTATTGTTCGATATTGGAAAGGGCTACGATTATACACAAATGCTCTTGAGGCCGTCTGAAAAAACGGAGTATGATTCAGTCAGACCTAAGGAGGAAAATCATGGATCTGCACAATATCCGCGAAGATTACAGCAAACGCGAGCTGTCGGAAGCCGAATGCCACGCCGACCCGATTGTCCAATTCGAGCAATGGCTGAACGAAGCGATTCACGCCGAAGTCAACGAGCCGACAGCGGTCAACGTTGCCGCCGTGGGCGAAGACGGCAGGCCCAACAGCCGCATGGTACTGCTGAAAGAAGTCAACCCCAAAGGCTTTGTTTTCTTTACCAATTACCACAGCCGCAAAGGCCGCTCCTATACGGCACATCCCTTTGCCGCCTTGACTTTTTTCTGGCCGGAACTCGAGCGCCAAGTGCGTGTTGAAGGACGCATTGAAAAACTCGACGCAGCCGCTTCGGACGAATATTTTGAAAGCCGCCCGTATACCAGCCGTATCGGCGCATGGGCAAGCGCGCAAAGCGAAGTGATTTCCAGCAAAGCCGTATTGGTGGCCAAGGCCGCGGCCATCGGTGTCAAACATCCCCTGCATGTTCCCCGCCCGCCGTATTGGGGCGGATACCTCGTTATTCCCGACCGCATCGAATTCTGGCAAGGCCGCCCCAGCCGCCTGCACGACCGCATCCAATACCGCCTGATTGATGGCAACTGGATACGCGAACGCCTTTCGCCATAATTTTCGGTTTTTCAAACAAAAATTTACTGGTTGAGTTACAATACAACCTTTCATAGGCAGGCCGTCTGAATTTGATTTTCAGACGGCCTTTTCCCCCAATCCAACCCCTGCCGCAACCGCCGCAGAAGAACCGCTTTTTCAAGCGAGTTAGGAAAAATCATGTCCAAACAGCCTTCCAGCAAACGCCAATGGCGCGACGGCATATCGTCTACCGCCAAAAAACCTTCCAAACCGGCCAAATCCTTTGCCAATAAAAAACGTCCCGACGACGAACGAAAAACATCAGGCAAACCTTACAACCAAAAAGTTTCAGACAGCCCCAAAGCTCAAAATACCGCGCCTAAACAACGTGCGGCTAAAGCCAAAAAACTGGTTGTCCGCAACCCAAACCAAAAAATCATGGAGCATGCCCGCGATTTGAAAGAACGCCGCAGCGACCTTTCACGCTTTGAACCCGAGCGCCTGCAAAAAGTCCTGGCCGCTTCCGGCGTCGGCTCACGTCGCGAAATGGAAGAATGGATCAGCAACGGCTGGGTAACGGTCAACGGCCGCGTAGCCCAACTGGGCGAAAAAGTTACGCCCGACGACCACGTTACCGTCAAAGGCAGCATCATCAAACTCAAATGGGCAGACCGCCTGCCGCGCATCATCCTCTACTACAAACAAGAAGGTGAAATCGTTTCCCGCGACGACCCGCAAGGCCGCGTCAGCATTTTCGACCGCCTGCCGCAAGCAGCCAGCAGCCGCTGGGTGGCCATCGGCCGTTTGGACATCAATACCAGCGGCCTCTTGATTCTGACCACTTCAGGCGAACTTGTTCAACGCTTTGCCCACCCCAGCTTTGAAGTCGAACGCGAATACGCCGCGCGCGTATTGGGCGAGTTGACCACCGAACAAATGCGTGTCCTGACCGAAGAAGGCGTCATGCTCGAAGACGGTTTGGCAAAAGTCGAACGTATCTACGAACAAGGCGGCGAAGGCGCAAACAAATGGTACAACGTCGTCATCAAAGAAGGCCGCAACCGCGAAGTACGCCGCATTTTTGAAAGCCAAGGCCTGACCGTCAGCCGCCTCGTCCGCGTAGGCTTCGGCCCCATCGGTCTGCCAAACCGCCTCAAACGAGGCCAGTTCTACGAACTCAATCCGGCAGAAGTCGCCAACATCATCAAATGGGCGGATATGCTGCTGCCGGGCGAACGTCGCCGGAAGAAAAGTTAATGTAAGATAAATCTGGGCTGAGACCTTTACAAAATCGTCTCAGCCTTATCACATCTTGCTTTAGTCATAAAAATCAAAAGAATTAAAACACTTAATACTCAAATCTCTTAGCACAAAACATACATTACAAATTTATTCCATTGATTTTAAATATTTGAATGATTTATAATTTTTTTCTACTTCATTATCAAATATAAGCAAAGTTGCTCCAACCTTCGCAAGACTGTACTCAATAATAGCCTATCCCTTCATCTTAACTAATCAGTATATTTACTGCTTCCAATACATCCAAATTTCTAAATGCTTTGGCATAAATTTCTTATTTATAAGATAATGCTATTTCTTTAACCATTATAAAAAAGGGGAAACTATGTTTGATTTTATAAAGCGGAAATTTCGTGAAGCCATCATTGACCCGATTTCCGACAGTGTTCGAGAAAAACAGGAACAATTGGCAGAAACGGCTTCTGAATATGCAGCACCAAGCGTTTTCTACCTACTCTTCGCCATTACAGGAGCAGTAGCCGTCATTTTGGTTTTACTGAGCCTTTCACTCTATATAGGCCAGCTTTTAGGCAGCTACCTATACGGACTATTTATCTTTACCTCATTTTTTATCTTATTGTTTTTATTCGTATGGGCAATGCGTTCTCGTATTGAAACAGCCGTTAAAAAAATCGTATATGAGCTTTTAAAACCATCAACAGATGCCGATGTTACGATTCCTTTGGTAGAGGCGGAAGTTTTAGAAGAAACGGAAGTCAAACGTTTGGAAAAACATTAAAATCTTGAAAGGTTGTCTGGAAAATATTCAGACGGCCATTTACCCTAGTTATACCTAGGACAAACCCTAAATAAAAAATACCTTCAAATTGCCAATACACTGCTCATAAGTACCCATAACAGCATATCCTTAGGAGCTTAAATCATGCCCCGTTTCTTCCTGAAAACCGTTTCCATACTCACTTTAGCAGCTTTGACAGCGTGTTCCGGTCCACTCGACCACTCAGACTCGTCAACCGAAAATCTTCATGACGCACCGGACTCAGCATTGCCTGCTGCTGCCGTTGCTGAAGAAAATCTGTCTCTTGCAGAAAACACTGAACGCTACCAAGAACAACCCGACCAACCGGTCAAATCCGTTGCCCAAGAGCCTGTTTCTACATTCAGCATCGATGTCGATACCGGCAGCTACGCCAACGTCCGCCGATTTCTGAACAATGGAGAACAGCCGCCTAAAGATGCTGTACGGATTGAGGAAATCATCAATTACTTCCCTTATAACTATCCACTGCCTACTGACGGCCGTCCATTTGCCGTTCATACCGAAACCATTGATTCTCCATGGCAACCGGAAGCCAAGCTGATCAAAATCGGTATCCAAGCACAAGACACGGCAAAGAAAGACCTGCCGCCTGCCAATCTTGTGTTCCTCGTGGACGTATCCGGCAGCATGGATGAAGAAAATAAACTTCCGTTGGTTCAAAAAACGCTGCGTATCTTGACCCAACAATTACGTCCGCAAGACAAAGTGACCCTGATTACCTATTCATCAGGCGAAGAGCTGGTGCTTCCGCCCACATCAGGTTCAGATAAAGAAACTATCCTGAAGGCCATCGATAAACTGAAAGCTGAAGGCTCGACTTCAGGTGAATCCGCTTTACGCATGGCCTACGAGCAAGCGCAAAAAGCCTTTGTACCCAACGGCATCAACCGTATCCTGCTGGCGACCGATGGCGACTTTAACGTCGGCGTATCTGATACCGCAACGCTCAAATCCATGGTTGCCGAAAAACGTAAAACCGGTGTTTCACTCAGCACGCTAGGCTTCGGTACGGATAATTACAACGAAGACATGATGGAACAAATTGCCGATGCAGGCGACGGTAATTACAGCTATATCGACAATGAAAAAGAAGCGAAAAAAGTTCTGCAACAGCAACTGACTTCCACGCTTGCCACCGTTGCGCAAGATGTCAAAATCCAAGTCGAATTCAATCCTGCCACTGTCAAAGAATACCGCTTGGTCGGCTACACCAACCGCACCCTGCGCAATGAAGACTTCAACAATGACAAGGTAGATGCGGGTGATATCGGCTCAGGCCACAGCATAACCGCCATCTATGAAATCATTCCGGTAGGCAAAAACGGCTGGCTGAACGAATCACGCTATCAAAAAGCCCCTGCCGTCAAAGGCAGTAAAAACGAATACGCCTTTGTCAAAGTACGCTACAAACTGCCTGGGGAAAAAGACAGCAAGCTGATGGAACAAGCAATTCCTGTTGGCAGCAAACCACTTGACCAAGCCGATAAAGACACCCTGCTTGCCCTTGCCGCAGCCTCTTACGCGCAAGCCCTGCGTGGCGGCGAATACAACGGCAAACTTGGCTGGAACGACATTGAGAAAATGGTGCAGAAAGTCCAAGGCGACGATCCGTTTGAGTTGAAATCGGAATTTCTCCAATTGGTACGCATTGCCGCCGGTAGCGAAAAGAAATCAGGTCCTTTAGTTAAAGAATAAAACCTGAAAAAGGCCGTCTGAAAAACATTCAGACGGCCTTTTAATTAAACTTTTTATTTTTCCGATTTCAACACGCGTTGACGGCGGGTTTCGCTCAACACCATACCCGCGCTGACGGAAACGTTCATGCTTTCTACCGTGCCAAACATCGGAATCGATACCAGCATATCGCAATGTTCGCGCGTCAGGCGGCGCATGCCTTCGCCTTCGTTGCCCATTACCCAAGCCACGCTGTCGGGCAAGTCGCAGTGGTAAAGGTCGGAGTCGCCGCCCATGTCCGTACCGACAATCCAAATGCCGTATTCTTTCAGCTCACGCAAAGTACGGGCAAGATTGGTTACGGTAATATACGGCACGGTTTCCGCCGCGCCACAGGCAACTTTGCTGACGGTCGCATTCAGGCCGGCGCTTTTGTCTTTGGGCGCAATCACGGCATGTACGCCCATCGCATCGGCAGTACGCAGGCACGCGCCGAGGTTGTGCGGATCGGTGATGCCGTCCAATACCAGCAAAAACGGCGGTTCGCTCAGGTTTTCCAACACATCTTCCAAGTGAACATGGTTTTTGGAAGCGTCGATAAACCCGACCACGCCCTGATGGCGCGCCCCTTTGCTGATGGCATTCAGGCGGTCGGCATCGGCAAAATGCACGCGTACGTTTTCAGAGGCCGCTTTATCCAATACATCGCGGGTGCGCGCATCGGATTTGCCCTCTTGGATATAGAGTTCGGTAATCGATTTCGGGTTTTGCCACAAACGGGCATTGACGGCGTGAAAGCCATAGATGAGTCGTTGGTTTGCCATGTTTTTGCTTTATCAAAAAATTCAGACGGCCATTATAACAAGTAAGGCCGTCTGAAAATTTTTTATTTCATCAAATAACCGAGTATGCCCGAAGTGCCAACGCCGATTAATACCGTCACCAACATCGAAAACCGGCTGGCAGCCAATACCGTCAAAGCGATGGCGATCAGCTCATGCGGCTTGTCCGATACAAAATAAGGCGCAATCACAGAAATCAACACACAGCCCGGCGCGGTCTCCATAACCACTTGCGCGCGACGGCTCAACGTACGGTTGCGCAATGCAAAAAAGCCGATTAATCGGGTTGAATAAGTAACGGCCAACATGCTTAAAAACAGCAGAAACGATTGCAGCGACAACAAATCCTTCACTTTTGTTCTCCCCACAAATACGCCGCCAACAAGCCCGACAACGTTCCGGCCGGAACATACCATGCGCCATCCACGGTCAAATAGGTTACGCACGCCACAATCAGGCTGATAAACCAAGGGCGTGAAGCCGCAAAGCTCTTCCACATCCCGCGCAGCAACACCAAAAACACCGCAGGAAACGCCATGCCGAAGCCCCATGCCGCCACATCACCAAACATCGGACCGACTGCCGCGCCAAACGCCGCAAAACCAATCCAAGTTACATACAAAATAAAGCACACGCCGGCATAAAACGGCATATTGAATGCAGGCAAACCAAGCGCCTTGCGTTTTTGAATTTCAGACAAAGCCATCGCCCAGCTTTCATCGCACATTACAAACAGTGCGGGCATCGCCTTTTTCAGCGGCATATCCCTCATATACGGCGCAATCGCCGCACCCATCAGGATATGGCGCGAATTAATCATAAACGTAACCGTTGCAATCAGCAGTATCGGCAAGGGATTTGCCCACAAATTAACTGCGGCAAACTCCGAGCCGCCGGCAAAATTCATGCCCGTCATCAGCAACATTTCCAACCAACTCATGCCTTTCTGCCCGCCCTGCATGCCCAAAATCAGCGCCCACGGCAACAAGCCGATCAGCATGGGAGAGCATTCTTTGATACCGCGCAGAAATTCTGAGCGAGGAGAAACGGTTTGATTCATTTTGATTGAAACGGTTTATTAAAAAGAAGCGACGTATTATAAAGCAGATGATATATTGACATGTCAATTATTAAAATAAGTTAATTTCTTATGTTTATGTTTTTTTCTGAATATTTAGTTATTGCATTTTCAACAGAAACGACAAAGAACGGCTGTTTTTACAGCCGTTTCATTTTGTATAAATTCATTAAACCATCTGATGGCGCGCTTTATCAAACGGCTTTTTAGTCTTGTGTATATAAAAGGCGATTTTTGCCAATTTCCGCATTAGTGCAACGATGATTATCATCTTAGGCTTTTTTGCCGCTTCCAAATTGCTTACAAGTTGAGGAAATGCATTCATGCGGTAGGCAACAAGGGCAGGCATAAACAAGGCGCGTTTTAATTGGCGGTGCCCGTATCGGCTCAATCTGCCTTTTTTATTGACACTTGTCCCCGATTGTTCA
>NZ_KV799894.1:0-1401 GCF_001810105.1 Neisseria sp. HMSC068C04 | reverse complement strand
TACTGCCGTTGCGGTTTTCTATTTTAATGAGTTGATTCAAGCCATTCCAATTGTAGCCTATTGTTTTGTTATTCCAGGTTTTATTGATGATGTTGTTAGCGGGATCGTAATACCTTATATTAGATTTTGAATTCAATAAATCCTTACTTCCGTATCGATATTCACAGTACAAAGTCTCAAGGATTACTAACATTATATCAATGAAAGAATTTTAGTATTCTTATATTAAGAAAACAATTAGCATTCAGATGTAAGCATATTCAAAAAATCTTTTAAATTATTTGAAACGCATTCAATATTTTCAAAATATTGAATGCCACTTTCTTCTGCCTCAAAATCATGAAACCAGTAAAATATTTTAGACGCATACTCGTCTTTTATACCAATTAAAATTAAATCTCCACCTCCTGCAGATGCAATAGGTAACATTGATGATGGATATCTATCATTATACATATTTAAATGCCACTCAATAGATTCTTCTAATTTAGGATTATTAAATAATCCAAAAAAGAAATTTAAAACCCTACCATCTAAAAAACAACTATTATTTGGTATTCCTCCATTATGTTTTTCTAAAAATTCCTTATATTCATCTGGTAATAATAAATTATGCTCATTTTCAAATTTTAAAACATCATCACATGAAGCTGTTTGATGGGCATTCAAAAATAGATACCTTTTGATAGCTTTCTTACTTAACTGACCTTCATTACTCTCTAAATCTTTAATTTCTTCTTCTGACTTACCAAATTTTAAAATTTCAACCATTTATATACTCCATAAATTAATATTAACGTTTTCTTGTTCCACATACCACAGCACCACCAGTATGTTTAATTGCAACATGGAGATCATATGGAATCAACTGAATTTTTCCATTTTTTTCTGTATGATACCAAATGGATCTCTTGCCATCTATTATCATATTTCCTTTATCTTTATAATTATTACTATTACCAAATGCTATTCTATTTGCTTGACTAAAATCTTTGCTATCTGAAATGAATCCTCCGGGTAAATTAACTGTTCTTATTGCATATCTGGAAAAATCTGGAAATCCCATCATATTAAAAGGAACCCCATGTTGATATTTTAATGATAATCCTGGATATTTTTTTAAAATATTTTGATTAACATCTTTCATGGTCATAGTTTTACCTGCAAAACATGAATTTATAGGGAATTTACCATTTATTTTTTGGGGAGCACTAGGGCCATGTCGAACTGCAAAACTAGATTTTGATGCTAATCCAAATGGATCAACCCATTCTATTGGATTAGGAGCATAAATATAAACATTTATCCCGCCTATCAACCCAATCGGATCCTGACTCACAAACCTCCCGATTTCAGGGTCGTAATACCGGAAACGGTTGTAGTGCAGCCCGCTTTC
Organism: Neisseria sp. HMSC068C04; assembly: GCF_001810105.1. Classification (NCBI taxonomy): domain Bacteria; kingdom Pseudomonadati; phylum Pseudomonadota; class Betaproteobacteria; order Neisseriales; family Neisseriaceae; genus Neisseria; species Neisseria sp. HMSC068C04. The sequence goes on along the minus strand of NZ_KV799894.1, from coordinate 5 downwards.
TTCGT
>NZ_KV799893.1:0-4039 GCF_001810105.1 Neisseria sp. HMSC068C04 | reverse complement strand
CAAAAAAAAACTTGCTTTATTTTTAAAAATGAAACATGATTTGAACATGTTTTAAATGTACTAAAGGCGTTTCATTTATGGCTAATGTTGTTAAAAACACGGAATCTTTAACAGCAAACAATGTTGTTATTTCAAACTACATTGTTCGTTCTGCTCAAACGTTGAATTTGGTCGAAAAAAGAATTTTGATGGCCGGAATTGCTAAGCTCGGCAAAGTTAATGGGGAAATCAAATTATCAGCCCAAGAATACGCCGACACTTATGGTGTGAATATTCGCACTGCCTACAATGAGTTAAAAGGAGCTGTTGGCACATTGATGAAACGCACACTGTCTTGGCAAATAACAGACGGTAAAAAAATCGGGACGCGTACCACGATTTGGGTGCAGGGTTATGATTATTTTAAAGATGAAGGATTGGTTAAATTCAAATTTTCTGAATACATTTTCCCTTTTCTGTTTGAGCTAGAAAGAGAGTTCACAAAGTACCAGCTAGAGCAATGTGCCGCTTTGAGATCAATTTATAGTTGGCGGCTTCTTGAGCTCTTTGAGCAGATGAAAGACAAGACGGACGGTTCGGGCTGGCTTTCCATTTCCATTGAAGAGTTTTGGCATGCTATGGAAGCAACAGAAAGTTATAAAACGAATTTCCAATTACTGAGAAAAAGAGTTATTGAGCCGGCGATTAAGGAATTAACAGAAAAAGACGGTTGGTTAATCGAGTGGGAAGTCCGAAAACGTGGACGTAAAGTATCTAATCTACTTTTCAAATTTGAGCGAAATCCACAAGGTGGGCTTTTCAACCAAGAAACAGCTCCCATACCTAGAAATAACAAAACTCAGAATGCGTTGGAGTAAAAATGGCACTCGTATCCATTAGTGAAGCTGCGCGACTGGTTGGTAAAAGCCGTCGCACCCTTCAGCGCGACATTGTCGCAGGCAAATTGAGCAAGTGCGACAATGGACAAAAGCTAGATACTTCGGAGCTTCTAAGGGTATATGGCGCATTTTTACCTGCGACAAATGTCGCAGTTGAAAGTGCGACAATGTCGCAGGATGTCGCAGATATGCGCGTCCGTTTAGCGGCGTTGGAAGCTGAAAATGCAGCACTGAAAGACCATTTAGGCAGCCTGAAACAAGCAATGCTTTTACTGGAAAACAAAGCCTCAATAGAAGAGGCTAAATCGATCAAACCGCGTCGCAGATGGTGGCAAATATTTAGGAAATAAAATTTAAAGATAGATTAAAAGGTATATTTACATTAATTTATGTAAATTAATGTAAATGTTATTGACGCAAAAAAGAATTCATGTTAAAATACGATTTGTACATGAACTCTTTTTTATGTTTTTTGTATAAAAGTTTGACTGCTAGTTGGCGCTAGTAGGCAAAATGTTAACAACCCTTACTGTGGAAATGTAAAGGATTGATGATTGAAATATATGGGAAATAAGACCAGTGTAGCACAGCTATATAAGAAATGTCAAGTTTTTTATGATATCCAATCCTACAGAAGTACACAGTACTCCTGTAAGAAAGGATATAAAAATGAAGAAAAATTCTATATTTCGAGAGAAATCCAAAGGAAAATCTCGTAAGAAGTCTCGAAAGAAATCTAAAGAGAAATCCCGTAAAAGAACTCAAAAAAAGTCTCAAAAGACAACGTTTAGAGAGAAATTGCGTTCTTCTAAAGGCTCAATCTTTACTTTGATTACTTTTCTCGGGATTGTATCTAAGCTCTTAGATTTCATCCAAGGATTCTATTAGAAGCACCATAAGAAACCGCCATTAGGCGGTTTCTTTCTTACAAGAAGAACTGCTTCGGCAATTCAGAAAGTATTACGCCGATATTCTTCATTCTTCGAGCCGTTGGCAGTTTACCGTCAAAACAAATTGGCGGTTCTTGACTGCTACAAAGACGGTTGGCTCTCCATGCCGATTGAAGAGTTTTGGCATGCAATGGAATCACCCGAAAGTTACCGAAAAAATTTTCAACTGTTACGAAAACGAATCATTGAGCCCGCCGTCAAGGAACTGACCGAAAAAGACGGCTGGTTGATTGAGTGGGAAGCCGTTAAAAGCGGGCGTCGCGTAGCTTCCCTACGGTTCAAATTCGAGCGAAACCCGCAAGGCGGGCTGTTCAGTCAAGACGTTGCGCCACTTCCCAAACAGAAGGCGCAGACATCTGCAAAAAAATAATTTGCGGTAAAATCCGTCGCACCATACAGCGCGACATTGTCGCAGGCAAATTAAGCAAGTGCGACAATGGAAAAAGACTAGATTCTTCGGAGCTTCTAATGGTCTATGGCGCATTTTCAGATGCGACAAATGTCACAGATGTCGCAGCGACAATGACACATCTTGTCGCTGACAATGCACAGTCAAATGTCGCAGATATGCGCGTTCATTCAGCCATTCTTCCGCATTACGGTGTATTCAGGATTCAGAATCAGCTTAATCAGGTACTCGTCGTTAGGGTCGAGTTCTTCCATCAAATCGTCGATAGCAGCTTTTTTTTCTTTAAGAAGGCAATCAGTTTCTGATCTGGATTTTCCCTATTCCGCTCATTAAACAACGCAGAAACCAAAGGCTGTTTGCTCTGACCAAGTATTTCCAATGCTACCTCATAATCAAAAAATCCCATTCCCATTATTCAAGTTCCCAAATTTTCGACGATAAGCGCCCATTTTTCTTCTGGATAAAGCTTCATTCAGCTTCGCCACTCAAAACCTGTTTTTTAGCCATATTACCCCGTTACTCCCCCTTTTTTTGCTGCGTACTGTACATTCCAATATGCGCGTACTTCACAGAAAATATGCAGCGTACTGCACTATTTCCTGCTGCGTACTAACCGCAAAATTTGCTGCATACTACACATATTTTCCCGCCTAAAAAGCGCGTACTGAATTCCACCTGAAAGGTGCGTACTAATTACATCGGCGGGAAAAAAAAGGGGGAGTAACGGGGTGTCCTGTCTTTGTGGCCATTTCTTCCGGATACGCCGGCATACGGTGGAAACAGACAAACGATACTGCCGGAATCATCCGAAAAGCTCAGAATGCGACCCCAACCTTACCAGATGAAGCTCGTCCTCATGCTGGGCGTACATCAAGAGCAAATCAGGCTTAATGTGGCATTCCCGGTAATTGTTCAGCTTACCTGTAAGCTGATGGTCTCGGTACTTTTCAGGCAATGCTTCCCCTTTGGCCAACAAACTCAAAATTTCAGCCCATTCGACCGAAGCAAGCAACAGATACTGCTTCTTCAAATCACGCTTAAACTGGTTGCTCAACCTGATTGAACGCTCATTCATGTCTGTCATCCGCCAGCTTCTGCATCTCCCGAACGGCTTCAGCAACGGTGCCGTATTTCGTTCCGCCGCCGTTTTCTAATTCCTTCATGGCCTCCAAAGTAACCTTATTCGGGGCTTTTCCCGCCCAATCCAAGGAAAGCGGGACTTTGCCAGTATTGGCGATTTGATTGAAAAACATCCGAACCGCCTGGCTGGGAGTCAGACCATACTGCTCCAGAACAGGATAGGCGTTTGCCCGTAGGTCATCGTCCAGCCTCATATTGAAATTTGTGTACCCCATTTTTTTGCTCCATACATTGCATCATAATTACATTGTAAATACGATGTAATGTATTTACAACAAATAAAGCTATGCTACTAAAAAATAAGTGCTGCCTATCCATAATTTCCAAAAGAAAAACGTCAGCAGTTCGCCTATTTTGCGCTCAGATTGCGTTTCTGCCTCTTTCCTATCCCACCCCATAGGTAACCACATAAAACGCAGGAAATCGCAAATTTGGGGCATTAGCGCATATTTACCACTGCTGCGGAGCTGGAAGCCTGTCAAGGTTCGCGCAGCGACCGCCGCGGGTTATGAGCAGCGCAAGCGCGAAATGGCCCGAAGGTTATCCCCAGAAATTTGGGGCTTTCTGGTTTTTCATCATTTTTAAATCTTTTTAAACCTTTTTATGGACTTGTGGATAATCGCTGTATGCCTTTGCTGGTAATAGTTACAGCGTTTTTTTTT